>JAITSD010000052.1 GCA_031288055.1 Candidatus Opitulatrix roisinitermitis
CATTTTTATTGCCATTATTATGAATTTGACTTTCAATTATTAGTCCCGAATCAGTTAATTTATATTTTATTTGGGTATTTATACTGAAAGGGTAGGCCTTTTGGGGAGGTAAATCTAAACCTAAAGTTATCCAATTTTCACCTTGATTAATTAATTCAAAAGAATAGAGTGGTGACAGCCCGTGTAGCTGATTATTTTTATCAATTTCATTAATATTAGTTTGAATAGTTTGGTCTTCAAACTCATAGAGCCCATCTTCTAGACGATTAGCCCAAGGAAATAAAACCTGTCCTTGAAAATATTGTGGTATTTGGTTGGTTGGATAAGGGGTTACAATATCTAAACTGTCAATTGTGTATTGCCTAATTGATGCTCCAATAGAAGCTAGGCTTAAAATATGTTTACGGTTTTTATTATCAATATATTTAATTTCATATTGATTTCCAGTTAGAGTATAATTCGTCATAGAATTATTATAGCAAGAGTTTTAATTTATAAGTGATTTTTAAGTATAAAAAGGGAGGTTATATATTATTATTAAACTTGTAAATAGCGGTTGGATTAAGGGTTTTCAACAATTAATTTTTTGGAGTTGACTTTTTGTCAGCAGTTATTTATACTAAATTTGTTTTATATATAATTACAAAGGAGAAAAAATGAATTATAATAGTAATAATAATAATAATAGTAGAATAAACTCAAAAGATACTGATGATAATTTTAATATTTATTTAAGTAGCTTTTTAAATAATAGATCAAATAAAAAGAGATCTAAAATGTATAGTAAAAATAACAAGAAGTCTGATAAAATATCTAGTTTACTAACTATTCTGTTTGCTTTACGACGCCCTGCACAGTTTGGACCTCAGTGGTCTCCAACGGCTGCAGATCTTGAATATGAAAGGCAAAAGCGGCTAAACGCTCATGTGCCTTATTATAGAGAGGATAAAGTATCAGTTATAAAAAAAGCTTTAATAATGGGTGTGGCGACAAAACTAGGTGTTCAAGGACCTGATTCTTTAGAAAGAATTTGTTTAGCTGATTATTATAGTAATTTGCAAGATCAATTTGATACAGTAAAAGATAAAGTTAAATGCATTAATGGTGTGCCAATTTATAAAATATCTATATCTTCGCTCTATATTTTTAATTTTAATAAAATTAAAGCTTTTGGTATGGGCTGTATAGCTGTAAATGACATAGTTTATGCCACTTGTGTCACGGTAATTTTAGAACGATTTTGTTGGAAAATTAAAAATATTGAAATAGTACCGTCAGGTAACTATAATCAAAATAATATTAATAAATTAAAATTAACACCTAAAAAGCCAGATGATTTAGACCAAAGTTGTAACGGTACAACAGTTACACTTTAAGTAAAGGAGCGGAAGACGAGATTCGAACTCGCGACTTTTACCTTGGGAAGGTAACGCTCTACCAACTGAGCTACATCCGCAAAATATTTCGCAATAATAAATATATGTTAGCATTAATATATTAAATATATATAGCACATGTGGCGGAATGGTAGACGCGCAGCGTTGAGGTCGCTGTGATTAATTTTGTAATCGTGCTGGTTCAAGTCCAGTCATGTGCACGGGCGATTGGCGCAGTTGGTTAGCGCGTTTCCTCGACACGGAAGAGGTCGCTGGTTCGAGTCCAGTATTGCCCACTTTGCGTTTTTAATAATTACACATAAACTATAATAGATTTACTTAAAATTAACTATTATAACGATTATTGTAATTATTTGATTAAAATAATAAATTAACTGTTTAAACAGTATAAATTTCTGATATAGTAAATTGTCGCCTGCGAGAAATTATATAGATAGTAATTAGAAAACAAATAATTGCGTAAATTATAAGTATTATAAGAGAATTTAAAAGATGTCCGTTTTGTAAAATAATATTTGATAAAACATCGGTAGCATAGCCTGTTGGCATAAGGAAATCAAAAATGTGTAAAAGGCTAGGCGTATATATAAAACCCCTTTCTATAATATAAACTACAGCAATGAGTAAAGCTAAAGTTAAAGAAGCAGCTTTGTTTTTTAGTAAAACTCCTATAGTTTGCATAACTATAGTAAATGTTATACCAATAAATATACACACTAGTATAAGTTTTGGCCAAATATTGGTTGGTAGTTTTATAAAAATTTGAGCCAGAGTGGATACAATTATTGATTCAAATATAGAAATCACCACTGGCGGAATTAGGGCAGCTAAAGCTAAAGTCGTGCTAGTATTTAGACTTTGTCTAACTCGTTTGGGTACAAGCCGTAAAATATTTGAATTAGCATAGCAAACTAGCCAAAGTATAATAATTATTAAATAGGCTAACTCTTTAAAAAGATTTAAATTTACATCCTGTAATTTTATAGGCTCTTCTAAAAGGGATTTTATTTTTGTTTGTTGATTATTGTTATAATTGGGTATTTGGTTAGCGGCTTTAGCTAATCCATCAGATAATTGTTTAGTGCCGTTAACTAGTGAACTGGTGTTTTTAGCAATTTCATCAACCCCATTAGTATATTGATTTATACCATCATTTAATTGGCTGGAGCCTTTAGCCAAATCATTTATAGCTCGTTCTAATAATGGTAATTGATAAATTAGTTTATCAGCTAAAGCAGAATCTTTATCAATTAATTCTTCTATTTTTTTAACGCCTATAAAATCAGCATATAGCCAATTCGTGCATTGTGGATTTACTTTAGGTCCGCCATTTTCTATACAGGTTATATCTTTAGTTAACCCTTTTATATTATCGCAAATTTGTTGTAAAACGGGTAATTCAGGGTGCAGATTAGCTAATTGGCATATAGGGGTGGCAATTTTGTTATCAAGATTATATAAATCAATGGAGGCTAAAAAAGTGGAAATTGTTTTAGCATATTGCATAATTAGAACTAATTGTTTAACATCTATTTGATTGGTTTGTTTAATTTGATTATTTATTTGGTCTAAGCCATTGGCTAGTTCTAATGAACCATTTTTTAAAGCATCAGAATTGTCAGATAATTGTTTTACGCCAGTATTTAATTGTTCTGTGCCATCTAAAAGCCGTTTTGAGCCATCAGTGGCTTGATTTAAACCACTTTTTAGAGTTTGAAAACCAACAAATATCTGTGACAAAAACGAATCTAAAACATAAGTATTAGCAAAAGTCTTTTCTGCCGTGTTGACTAGACTAGTAGTTATATCATCAGTATTTGTGGTTGTTTTATCGGAAGTTTGTATTTGAATATAAGCTTTAGTAGCACTATCAATATCTTTAATAGAAGTTATAGATTTTGAGAAGTTTGCCGGAATAGTTACAACGGCCACATATTCTCCGTTTAATAATTTATCATTAGCATCTTGTTGGCTAGTTATTGTCCAAGAATAATTTGTATCTTTGGTTTGAGATAGCTGACTGGCAAATTGTCTACCTAACGGAGCGGTTTGATTATCAATAGTTACAGGTATATCATTGTTGACTATTCCCGCTAATACTTTGGATCGGTTATTAGCATTATTTACGCCTGATAAAAATAAAATCGTGCTAAGAATAGCTAATACAACCATTAAAACACTAATTTGCCAAATTTGATTTCTGCCAAAGTGTGATTTTATAAAATGTGTTATATATTTTTTTAAAATATTGAATTTAAATTTAAATCTCATTATAAATCCTTAACTTTGATTAATTCATTATTAGCGGTTTTTTGTAAAGCTTGACCTAATAGAATTGACATATTGGGAAAGTTTTGTTTTATCTTTGATAATTTACTATAAAAATATTTTTGTTTAGCAGCATCGGTAATTTTGTCTGCACCATAAATAACCAGTAATTTAGAACCCTCTAAAGTTAAAAAATCCATTTCAGCTAAATAATTTCCTTGATTGATATCTATAAAGCCAATTTTTCTAATTATTTTTTTAGCTCGTATAGGCAAAACATAGCCTAAAGTTTTTAGTTTGCCTTTAGCAAAATGCAGTCGACCAGCAAAGATCAATAAAGCGACTTTAGTTATTAATGGTGATGAAAAAGCTACTTGGCGAATTTCACCGTATTTCATAGAAAAGTCTAAATTGTTGAAAATTATTTGACCCCGATTATCTAGAAGTTGTAGATTTTCCGCTTCAATTATATTATTTTTATCACCCCAGTTTTGTAAGGCTAATTCTTGCCTTACGCCGTTGCCTTCTATGTCAAAATAAGGCAATATAGTATCTAACCAGTTGGGAATCCACCAAGCTTTATTATTTAATAATTTTAGAATTGCTGGCATAAGCGTCATTCTAATTATAAAAGCATCTATTAGAACACCCACAGCTAAAGATAAAGCTATTGGTTTAATATTTGAATCACCGTGTGGTACAAACATAGCAAATACTGAAAACATAACTAGTCCAGCGGTGGTTATAACTTTAGCCGATGATAAAAAACCCTCTTTAATGGATTCTGTAATTTGACCTGTGATAGTCCAACGTTCCCTAATATGCGAAACTAAAAAAACTTCATAATCCATAGCTAAGCCAAATAGGATCGCTAGAAGTATTATGGGCATAAAGCATATAACCGACCCTAAATGAGATATATTTAAGATATTTGCTCCTAGTCCATTCATATATACCCGTGAAATTATTCCTAAGCTAGCACAAATTGATAAAATAAACCCTAAAGTTGCTGTCAGGGGTACCCATATTGATCTGAATACAGCCATTAAAATAATAAAGGCTAAACCAATAACTAAAATGGTAAATGGAAAAATAGAATTTTTTAGCTGATTTGATACATCTATACCAATAGCGGTCATACCTGTTACAGAATATGTAAAATCATATTTTTGTTCAAAATATGGTTCTAGATTACGCAGTTTTTCCACCAAATTGGTAGTTACCTGTGAATCAGCTGGTCCTTCAGGAATAATATTAACTATTCCATATGTGGCTGCCGGATTAGGTGTGGCTAAAGTTACAGAAGAAACCTCATCTATTTTTTTGATTTCATTAGATATATTATCCATAAGTTTTAAGGGATCTTTAGAATGAACTATACTGCCCTCTAAAATTAATGGTGCATTAAATCCGGAACCAAAGTATTTTGCCACTTGGTCATATTCTATTTTGGCTTGATTGTCAAGGGGTAAACTTGCTGCATCAGGCATAGCTAATTTCAAGTCTTTAGCTGGATAAGATAAAATTAAAAGTCCCGAAAATATTATAGCAATTGTTAAAATAGGCAATTTTGTGGATAAGAGAATCCAAGTTTTATAGAACTTTTTAGCAAAACTATTTTTGTTTAGCGAAGTTTTTTGTTTTATGGTTTTGTGAGATTGTGTAGTAATTTTATTTCTTTGCCAAATACTTAAAATCCTAAAGCCAGTAATAGACAAAATTGCTGGTAATAAAATTATGGAAGATATAACCGCTATTGCTACGCCTACAGCTGCAGCTTGCCCCATTAGTGTTAAAAAACCTATACCTGTCACGCTTAACCCTAAAAGTGCTATTATAACAGTTGTTCCAGCAAATATAACTGC
>JAITSD010000066.1 GCA_031288055.1 Candidatus Opitulatrix roisinitermitis
TGTGGAGTTTTAGCTTTAGGATTTATATTTTGAATTTTTAAACCTACAAACCTATCACAACCCATAGTTTTATTTATGGGTTGTTTGTCATCTAATTTAAATAAGTTTGCGGTTTTATCAGATATTTTATAGTCATTTGTGGGCCAAAAAGCTTTAGCTCTATCAATAAACTCATTATCTGTAGATAAACAATATTCCCTGGCAATACCCCTATATGATAAGCAATATGCTCTATCGGGTGTAATATTTACTTCTAATAAATCTTTATTTAATCCTAGAGCATCTTTTATATCATCACCAATTTGTTTAGTTTCTAAAACTTTATAATCAAATAAGTTTTTATTATCTTTAACAGTTATTATACCGTCAGAATCGTCAGACAATCCTAATTCTTTAGCTGAACAAATCATACCGTCAGAGATATGATTATATGTTTTTCTAGCAGTTATAACAAAATCACCAGCTAAAACAGCTCCTGGTAAAGCTACTACTACTAAATCCTCAACTATAAAATTATCAGCACCACAAATTATTCCCCTATAACCTAAATTAGTATTATGTTTACCAACATCAACTTCGCACCAATTAATTAGTTTACCGTTGGTTTGTTTTTGACCATTTTTTGATAAAACCTTACCCAAAACTAAAGATCCTGTTACATTAGAATTGTGAATAGTCTCTTCTTCAATACCGACTTTAACTAAATCCTTGGCTAATTGTTCAGCTGATAAATTATTAGGTAATTTAGCGTGAAGTGATAACCAGCTAAGATTTATATTAGGCACTAGCTCCGCCTTTTATGCCGCCTTGAATAAATTGTTTAGCAAATCTAATATCACCCTCCACTAAATTGTGCATATCAGTGATTGAATGTCTTAAATTTAAAGTTCTTTCTAAACCTATACCAAAGGCTAAACCGGAATACTTATCAGGATTAACTCCAACTGAACGCAAAACATTGGGGTGAACCATACCGCAACCACCCCATTCTATCCAGCCACCTCCACCTTTTTTAGCTTCAAACCATACATCTATTTCGCCTGAGGGTTCTGTAAAAGGGAAATATGATGGTCTTATTCTAGTTTTAGCTTGCGAGCCAAACATTTTTTTAGCAAAAATTGATAAAATACCTTTCAAATCTGATAAATTAATATTTGTGTCAACTGCTAAACCCTCAACTTGATGAAAAACTGGAGAATGTGTGGCATCTAATTCATCGGAACGAAAAACTTTACCTGGTACAGCTATATAAATTGGTACACCCTGAGATAACATAGCTCTTATTTGTACAGGTGAAGTATGTGTTCTCATAACTAAATTAGGTTGAGTGGTGTAAAAAGTATCTTGCATAGCTCTAGCTGGATGGTCGGGTGTAAAATTTAAAGCATCAAAATTAAACCACTCTGCTTCAATTTCTGGACCATCAGAGATAGACCAACCAATTGATGTGAAAAAATCTTCTATTTCATCAATTAATTCAGATAGAGGATGCCTAGCACCTAAAACCCGTCTGTTAAAAGGTAAAGTTATATCAATAGATTCATTTTTTAAACGCTGATTTAATATGTCATTTTCTATTTTTTCGGCAGTCTCTAAATATTTATGCAAAATAGTTTCTTTAAATTGCGAAACTTTTTGACCAGCTTCGGCTCTTTTATCTGCAGGTAAAGTGCTAATTAGTTTACCTGACTTAACAATTTGACTATTGGCGGATAAATATTTAATTTTAAATTTTTTTAAATTTTCAGAAGTTTTAATATTATCCAAAGCCAAAATAGCTTCATTTACCACTCTAGTAAGTTGGCTAATATTAAAACTGGACACATATTCAGTCTAACACGAATTATATAGTAAGTTTTGCTAAAGGACCTGTTTTGATATGATAAACTTTTGTATAGTGAGCAATGCAAAGGACAGTCAACAAATAGGTTTAGATAATTTTAGCCAGTTAGATAGTAATTTTGTAAAAAATGTTTTGAAAATAAAAGTAGCCTACGCTCACACTAATGC
This sequence comes from Candidatus Opitulatrix roisinitermitis, assembly GCA_031288055.1. Taxonomy (GTDB): domain Bacteria; phylum Actinomycetota; class Actinomycetes; order Actinomycetales; family Bifidobacteriaceae; genus Opitulatrix. The sequence goes on from JAITSD010000066.1 coordinate 2,011, forward strand.
TAGAAACGCTTTTATAACTCAAAAACAAGCTGATTTTATAGAAGGCTCAATTGATAAATTATTTATTTTTATAAATGATAACGATTTATCCGTTTTTAACCAACAACTTGATCAAAGTAATTATTTTGAGTCAATTAATTATAATATTGATCAAACCGTTATGAAATTTATACAGAAGTTTTATTTAATAGATAAGTTTACACCAGATTTAGTGAATAAATATCAAAGAGCAACAGATATTATTTTTTCGGCAGTTAAAATTAGCCTTGCTCAATATTATTTTTCTGCCATAAAACCTTTAATTGACGGTCTTTATAAAGAAGTTCAAAATACAAAAACAAATTGGATTAATAAATTTTTAGCTCATAATTTGATAGAGATAAGTAAGTTATTTAGTTTAGTTGTAGAACAGTTATATATTTTACCCCTAGGTATTTTATCAGAAGATATATCTAATATAGAGCCTACAATTTATAGAAAAACCTTAATTAGAGAAGTTTTTTCTATGGTTCTTTTACCTGTGATATCTAGTTCCACCAAAGATGAATTATTTTATCCAGCTGATATTTTTTTATTTAATAGTCTTTTGCAAAATTGTGTTACAGTTTTGAAAAATGCTCAGACTAATCAACCAACAGTTAATCAAACTAGAATTAATTTGGTAGATAAAGTTTATCAAAACTGTCAGATAGTAAATAATATTTCCACAGTAAACCATAATTTACTATCCAATGACCCATTAAATAATAATAATAATAATAATAATAATAATAATAATAGTTTATTTTTAGCTTTAAATTTAAATTTAGAAAATATAAATCTATTAATAAGCTTTTTCAATAGTTTAAAAATATAATTATAAAATTAAAAATTTTTTAAAAAGGAGATAAATTAGATAAATGAAAACTAAAACACCACTTTCGGTAATTATTTTTACAGGTTTTTCTGGTCTTTTTCTTTTGGCTGGTTGGAACTTATCATTAGATACTCTTGAATTATATAGACATCCAGGAATATTATTATCGTGCGATTTTAACTCTAAAATATCTTGTTCTGAAGTGGCTAAAACTTGGCAAGCTAATTTAATTAATTGGTTTGGTATACAAGCCCCTAACGCTTTTTTTGTGATTGGGGCTGGAGCTGTACTTTTAACAATTGGGGTATCTTTAATAGCTAAAGTAAAATTCCCTAAATGGTTTATTGTAGCAACTTATTTAGGTACGGCAGTTGGTCTTGTTTTTGCTTATTGGCTTTTATATCAATCAATGTTTGTTATAGAAAAATTATGCCCATGGTGTTTAGTTATGATGATTTCTATGACTTTCTGTTTTATGTCAATTAATCGATTTATTATATGTTTTTACATTCCACAAATTAGTGCTGACAGAAATAATTTTAAATGGGTTTTAATTAACCAAAAAACTTTTAGGAAAGTTTACCAATTTTGTCATAATAAATTAGATTTAATTATATATGCTGGTTGGATAATTATAATTATTGTTTTGATTTTAGCAGTTGAACATTCAGCTTTAGGTTTCTAGCTAATTTTATTTTTTTTAGCCAACTCTGGTTGCTAAATATAATGATCCACTGCCAGGTCGTTTATATAGACTAACCTCATATATGCCAGTATTATTAGTTATAGTTCCTGTAGCCCAACCTAAATACCATCCTGCACCCAATATTTTTTGACTAGTTTCTACTGGTTTGTCAGTACTATTTGTAAAGTTAAAAGTTTTAATGCTACTAGGAGATTCTCCCAAAACATACTCTAACATAACATCGCAATAAGCACATGTTACCCATGAGCAAATACCAGTTTTAAATGTGCAAGTTATACCGGCGAAAGTAGGGGCACCATCGTATCCCGAATAAGCAGCTGCGGTCTCACCAAGTGCTAGACCACTAACTTTATTATAACTTATATTACTAATATTCCCTGAACCCAATAAAGAATTACCAAACGCAGTTTTAATATTTGTACCGCTAACCAAAGTTTCCTGAGCATTTAAATTAGTTCTGGCTCCGCTTGCTGAATTAGCTCCTGTCCCGCCTTTAGCTATTGGCAAAACTGTTGAGCTAGTTGCCGCATTAACTTGGGCTAAATTGCCACTTATAAAAGTTACTATACCGATTAAAAATAAACAAAACACAGCTCCTAATTTTTTAAAGCTGAACTTATTCCAATTTTTACTAATTTATATATTATTTTTCTTAATTTCCATACTAAAATTATTCCAAAAAAAAAAACACTTAATAGCCTGATAATTTTCTAATAAAATTGTTAGAAAATATTTAAATTTGTTAACAGAAAGGGGTGGCGGTACAGAGTAGTAGTTTTAAAAGTGCGTTTAAAAATTAATTATTTTTAAAAGTTTAAAATTAAAATTATAAAGTGTCATTTTTATAAGCTAATTATATCATTTTAGTTATAATGTTGGGTGGCGAGTTATTTTATTTTATTTTACTGTATATTTTTGGTATAACTAATTCTAATTATTTAC
>JAITSD010000071.1 GCA_031288055.1 Candidatus Opitulatrix roisinitermitis
AATAACTGCCTATAAATGCGCCAATAGCTCAGTTGGTAGAGCTACAGCCTTTTAAGCTGCAGGTCCTGGGTTCGAGTCCCAGTTGGCGTACTAAATAACTGACATAACTTTTATTCATCATTTTTGTGTGCTAAAATAGTTCCATGAGAATACAGAAATTTGGAGCTGTAGTCTGGGTTATTTTATCCATAATCGTCTTGTCTACTTTACCTTATTCCACAATTTTACCTTATTCTAACAGCTTTGCTAATAACAAAACCGTTGATAATAATCTAGATTTGAAACAACTATATAAATATGTCCAAAAAAGTGATGGTAATTTCGATTACGATAAATCTCAACCCATTTATCAATTTAAACAAAATTATTACCCCAATGATTATGACCCTCTAATAAAATTACCCAAAAAATATACACAGCCAAATAATCAATTTAGAGCAGCCTGGATTGCCACAGTGGCTCATATTGATTTTGCTTTACCTAAAAATGGTCAAGATTACAAAAATGAAATTAATCAAATTACTAATAATTTGAAATCTTGGAATATGAATGCTGCAATTTGGCAAATTCATCCTACAATGGATGCTTTTTACGAATCAAGGCTTAATCCGTGGTCACAATATTTAACAGGTCAACAAGGTAAAGCTCCTAATTTTGATTTTAACCCTATGCAATATCTAATTGACAAAACACATCAAGCTGGTCTGGAGTTTCACGCATGGCTTAATCCTTATCGGGTTTTGGGTTTACCTTACACAGATGGGGAAATCTTGAAAGCTACAAAACTCACACAAGACCAAATGATTAGTTTATCCACTGCTGAGAAATTGCAAAAACTAAATCAAGCTGGTGTTTTAGCTAAAAACAATTTTGGTGTTTTACACCCCGAATATGTTATGGATTATGATGAACACTTATTACTTAATGCTGGTATACCTGAGGTTAGACAATTTGTTAATGATACCGTCAAAGAAATAATTGAAAAATACGATGTGGATGCTATTCATTTTGATGATTATTTTTACCCTTATGGCAAAATAGGCACGGTTGATATTGACACCTTTCATAAATATTGTACTGCACCATTAAATTGTCCCAACAATCCGACTGACTCAGATTTAGCAGCCTGGAGGAGAAATAATAATACTAAACTAGTTGAAATAATCGGTCAAACTATTAAACAATACAATAAGGACAACCAAAAATCAATTCAGTTTGGCATTAGCCCTATGGGAATTTGGGAACATAAAGCCAATGACCCTAGAGGTTCTCATACCCCTATAAGTTCCAGCGAAACATATATGTATCAAGTTTATGCCGATACTTATTCCTGGGTTAAAGATCAAAAAATTGACTATATTATACCACAAATTTATTGGCCTTTTCAAAGAGATGCTGCACCTCACGGGGAATTACAAAATTGGTGGAATAGCGTAGCTAATGGTTCTCGCACCCAGCTCTATATAGGTTTACCAGATTATAAATATACCACTAATTCAAAGGACTCACCAGACTATGAAGCTTTTATGAACCCCCAAGAAATCGGTAATGAAATTAAATTTTCCCAACTAAATAAAAATATTTCCGGTTTTGCACATTATAGTTATAATCATTTATTAAAAAACAATCTTAACCGAGTATCCTCTGAACAAAAAAAATTTTATGATATTAAAAATCAACATATAGATTATTTAAAAACTAATTATTATTCACAAATGGCTAACCCTGTTCCAAAAACATGGTTATCAAATAATGAAATTAAACCTGTAACTAACGCCACAAAACAGCTAAATCCACAAACTGGAAAAACAGAAATTACTTGGCAGGATTCTCCACAAAGTCATCAATATGGCCGTTTTTATATTATTTACAAATCATCCAAACAAAATTATGAAGTTGCCAATAGGCAAATTGTTGACCGCATATTTAATGATAAAACCTCGCAAGATCATCAACTAACACTTGATGGAAATATACATGATGAATATTATGTGGCAGTGACTGATCAAGCTGGTATTGAAACTACCAGTCTCATAACTACTATGCCTAGTAATATAAATAATAAAAATAATTTAAATATAGTTTGGTCTATAATAATATCTGTTTTTATAATTATTATTTTAATTGTTTTAAATTGGTTTTTATTAATTAAAAAACAGCTTTGGCAAAAAATTAAATTTAAAACAAGACAATTTTATAAAAATAATTAACTCCCTTTTTGCTTTTTAACAATTTAATTATAAAATAGTTAGGCAATTAATCGTTTTTTTTTTTGAAATAATTTTAGTATGAATATTAAAAAATTTGGTGTCCTAATTAGCACATTTTTATTAGCAATTCTAGGATTTATTAATGGTTGTTTCACTCAAGTTAATGCCGCAACTAGCACGACAGTTTTGCCAGTGGCTAAAGGCGGAACGGGGGCAAATTCGGCAAGTCAAGCTCTAATTAATCTAGGTAAAGTAAACTCAATCAATACTAATAGCACCGATAACCAATTTCCTAGTGCTAAAAGTGTTTATAATTTAGTAAATCAGGCCGGATTTTATTCAGGTTATAATACAACCACTAAATTACTTGCTACTATAGATATGCCAGCAAATCATTATGGCTATTATGAACATATTATTTTTTATTATAGCATAGCTTCAGACATAAAAACAAATGGCAACGAAAACTTTTCTGGTCTAGCTAGTTGTGAAATCCACGCTCTAAATTCAACTTCACAAAACATAGGTTGTGCTTCATACAATTATTATACAGATATTGGTTCAGCAAGTATCCCCTCTGATAAACGAGTTTTATATCTACAAGTCAAAAAACTTTATAATTACGCTTATACTTATTATTTAGTAGCCAAACCCACTAATCAAACTATTACTGCCAAAGTTTGGGGTGTGGCAGCGGATAATTTATATGGTTTAGGCAGCGTGCAATATACAAACGATGAGACTAATGCTCCAACCGATATAACTGCTGAAACTACAATTTCTATACACAAAATTCAATAGTACAACAATTAAATTTTGATTATTTATTTAACTATATTTGACCATAATAATTCATTTAAAAGTACTTTATAACGGGACTGCTACTAGTATGGTTTTATTTATAATTGCAGTTCTACCATTTATAATTAATACATTGCTTAAAATTACCTATAATTTAAACAAGCCTATCCCATATGTAACAACATCGCCAGCACCTAGATACAACGCCACTCCCAGCACTCCCACTCCAACATCTAGTGAAACAACTGAACCAATAACAAAAGTCGAAAAACCTATTGGAAAAACTTATTCCCTCAAAGAATTAGACATAAAAATAAATAGAACTTATTCTAGCGATAGTCTCAGTCATCGTTACGGTGATAACACTATTGCTAAAAAAGGCGCAAAGTTTTTTGTAGTTGAAGTAACATTAACAAAAACCACTAAAAGTAAAAATAGTTTCTTTCGACCGGATGATTATTTTGAATTACTTTCTTGCAAAACTATTTCTACAGACTGTTTAGAATATAAAGATTACGAGGATTCAATAGGGGCTACTGAAAATTACGCAACAGGAAAAGAATTATCTCCACAAATTGAAGTTGACGCAGATTTAATATATGAAGTTCCTAATAATTCAAAAGATCATTGGTTGTATTTTTTTAGTGACTCTGATGACAAAAGATACGCTCTAAAACTATAATTGTTATCCATAAATCACCCAAAAACCCATCCTCAAACAAAAAAAGCCCTGCATTGAA
>JAITSD010000035.1 GCA_031288055.1 Candidatus Opitulatrix roisinitermitis
GCATGTTAGATATGCAACGATTTAGAGCAGCTAGAATAATTATTGATATAGGAGTTCATTGTAAAATGTTTATACCTAAACATTGGCAAAAAACTTATGGACAAGGTATTTGGGATTACAATAAAGCTAAAAGGTTTTTGGCTGATATGGTAAATATGAACCAAGGTTTTCAGAAATTTGAATTAGATAGATATATGGGTATACCAGGTCAAGCTATATCTTATAAATTAGGTCAAAGGAGTTGGTTGAATTTACGTGACAAAGCTTTAACTAAAGGTTGGAAATTAAAAGATTTTCATACTCAAGCTTTATCTTTTGGTTGTTTATCATTTGATTTATTAGATAAAGCCTTGTTTGAATAAGCTTAGTGATAAACTGAAGATATGTCAGGACATTCTAAATGGGCGACCACAAAACATAAAAAGGCCGCTAATGATGCTAAAAGAGGTAAATTATTTGCCAAGTTAATTAAAAATATAGAGGTGGCAGCCAGAACTGGCGGAGCTGATTCTGCAGGTAACCCAACTCTTTATGATGCTATTGAAAAGGCTAAAAAACAATCTGTACCAAATGATAATATTAATCGTGCGGTTAAAAGAGGTTCGGGTCAAGAAGCTGGTGCGGCTAATTATGAGACTATTATGTATGAAGGTTATGGACCAGGGGGTGTGGCTATATTAGTTGAATGTTTAACCGATAATAAAAATCGTGCCGCCTCTGATGTTAGATTAGCTTTTTCTAAATTTGGTGGACAATTAGCTAATCCAGGATCTGTGTCATATTTATTTTCTAGAAAAGGCGTTATAATAGTGCCAAATTATAAAGTCACTGAGGATGATATATATATGGCAGTTTTGGATAATGGCGCAGAAAATGTGGAAAACTTAGGTCAAACTTATGAGATAATTACTGAACCATCTAAATTAGTTGAAGCCAGACAAGCTTTACAAGTGGCTAATATTGATTATAATAGTGCTGATGTAGTTTTTTATCCAGCTAGTGAAGATGAAGTTGATGAGAATACTTTAAAAAAAGTTTTAAAATTAATTGATACTTTAGAAGATTCTGATGATGTTCAAGAGGTCTATTCTAATTTTGCAGCTAGTGATGAAATTTTAGATAAAATTAGTGATTAGCTAAATCAATTTACGATTAAATAAAAATTACTAAAAATAATGTAAACTAATTATTAGAGCTTTTAAAAATAAAAATAATAATACGAAAGGGAATGATGGATAGTTTAACCATAATTATAATAATAGTAGTTTTAATTGGTTTTATGTTTTTTTCACAGAGGGGTCAAAAAAAGAAATTACAGCAACAAGCTGAGTTTAGGGATTCTTTAAAGCCTGGTACAGTGGTTATGACAGGTAGTGGCTATATAGGACAGGTGGTTTCCCAGAGCGAAAATGAAGTAGTTTTAGAATATGATGGTACTAAAACAGTTTGGAGTAAACAAGCTATTCGTTCGGAAGCGGCTTTAGATGATAATACTAAGAAATTATTTAAACTTAAAGTTGAAACTAGTGAAACTTCTAAAACAGCAATTAAAAAAATTACTAACTCATCAACAAAAAAGTCAACAAGTAGTAATTCTAAATTAAAGGTCTCTAAAAAGCCAACAACTAACAAAACATCTGTTAAAAGATCTGTGAGAAATTCAAAGTCTAACGCAAATACTAAGAAATAGTTTTTTAAATTTATATAAAAGGTTAAATGGTTAAAAAAGTTACTAAAAAATCTCATCCTTTAAGGGTTTTAGTTTTTTTGTTAGTGGTAATTTTTTTGCTATTTGGTTCGGTGTCCATTGGTGCTATTCAAGGTATAGCTAGTTTTTCGCCTAAATTAGCTCTTGATTTAGCAGGTGGTACAGAAATAGTTTTAACTCCTAAATTAAATAGCGGTCAACAAATTGACGATAATGCTTTAAGTCAAGCTGTTGAGGTTATTAGACAAAGAATTGATTCGTCCGGTGTGTCTGAAGCTGAAATTACTAAACAAGGAACTTCTAATATAGTTGTGGGTATTCCAGGTGAATCACCATCTGATGAAACTATTGATTTAATTTCCCACGCTGCTCAAATGAGATTTAGACCAGTTATTTTATATTCGCCACAAACAGAAGTCACTCAAAGTTCTTTAAAACAACTTGATTTACAATTAAAAAGCCAATCTCAAACAGATGACGCGGCTTATAAAGATAATAAATTATCTATCAATGACGGTGTTTATCGTTCAAAAAATGGTTTACAGGTAAATCAAGCTGAAGATTCTAAAAAAACGGATACTAAATCTGATGAACAAACCAAAGCTGAGGAAGCGGCTAAACCACTTTTAACTGACGAACAAAAAAAGGATGATAAAGCTAAAGATACACCTAGCGGATATAGTGAAATAACTAATGATATTGAAAAAAAGTTTAAAGAATTAGATTGTACTAAAGCTGAAAACACTAAAGGCGGTGGGGGAGATGACCCCGAAAAAGTCAGTGTGGTTTGTGCCAAAGATGGTACAGGTGGTAAATATATTTTAGGACCTGTGGCTGTGGAGGGTAATCAAATAGATAAGGCTAGCAGTGGTTTAAAAGCTGGACAAAATGGAACTTATACTAATGAATGGGTAGTATCTTTAACTTTAAAAAGCACTGGTAATCAGTCTTTTATAGACACCACTAATAGAATTAAACAATTAGATCCACCACGAAATCAGTTTGCTATAACTTTAGACTCTTTAGTAATTTCAGCCCCGAGTGTTAAACCATCAGTGGCATTTACTATGGGTGCCCCTATAGAAATAAGTGGCGGTTCAAGTAATCCCTTTAAGCAAGCTCAGGCCAACAATTTAGCTAACCAATTATCATTTGGTGCATTACCTATGAACTTTGAGGTTAGTTCTAAAGATCAAATTTCTGCCACATTAGGTTCTGAGCAACTTCAAAAAGGTTTATTAGCCGGTATTATAGGTCTATTATTAGTGATTTTATATTCAATTTTTCAGTATCATATTTTAGGTTTTGTGGCTGTCGGTTCTTTAGGTGTTTCAGCAGTTTTAGTTTATGGAACTATTTTATTATTATCATGGCTACAAGGTTTAACTTTGTCGTTAGCCTCAATTATCGGTTTAATTGTGGCAATAGGTGTGACAGCTGACTCATTTATAGTTTATTTTGAAAGAATTCGTGATGAATTGAGGGATGGAAGAACTTTAGATTTAGCAGTTTCTAGGGGTTGGAAAAGAGCTATTAGAACTATTTTAGCTTCTGATGCTGTAAACTTTTTAGCAGCAGCAATTTTGTATATTTTAGCAGTTGGTGGGGTTCGTGGATTTGCTTTTATGCTAGGATTAACCACCCTAATTGATTTAGTAGTGGTGGTTTTATTTACCCATCCATTAGTTATTTTATTATCTAAATTAAGGTTTTTCTATGAAGGTCACAGTATTTCAGGACTTTCACCTAAAAGGTTAGGTGTGTCTGAAACTAGTGCTTGGGTTAGACAAACTCAAGAAAAAGATCGTCGAACTTTAGCAGAAAAAAAAGCTGGTATTGTTTTATCAGAAATAGAAGCGAAAGCTAAGTCTAAAGCTGATGCTAAGATTGATAAAAAGCTAGCTAAAAAATCTAAAGCGGGCAAAAAAACTAAATTGTCTGAAAAATCTGTTTTAGCAAAATTATTGAAATCAGTTACTAAAGCACTTAATAATGTAGGTAAGTCGATAAAAAAGGTTGTAGATTCAGTAAAATTGACTAAGGTTTCTACTAAATCAAGAACTCGAAAATCAGTAGTTAAAAAACCAGCGAATAAAACTAAAAAAGGTGATAAATAATGGCTAGTTTTTTAGATAAATGGGGTAATAATCTTTACACTGGACAAAAAAGTTATCAAATAGTTCAAAAAAGAAAAACTTTTTATATAGTTTCAGCTGTAATGATAGTTATTTGTGTTCTTTTGATGTTTATAAGAGGTTTTAATTTAGGTATTGAATTTAAAGGTGGATCTGAATTTCAAGTTAATGAAGTAACAAACACTTCGCAAGATTTTGCTACCCAAATTGTTCAAAAGGTCTTACCAAATGATGTGCCAAAAGTAACTAATTTAGGCTCCAATTCTATTAGGATTCAGACTGATACATTAGATGAAGAAACTCAAATAAAAGTTAGAAACGCTTTGGCAGATGCTTATTTTGG
>JAITSD010000037.1 GCA_031288055.1 Candidatus Opitulatrix roisinitermitis
AATTATTATAGAAATTAATACATTACCTTTAATCCCCTTGATAAATAGCACAAATGTTAATAAAATACCAATTACAAAAATAACTAACGGTAAGGCTTTAAGTTCGCCACCTTGGCCTAAAGTTAAAGGAGTGCCAGTACCAGAGTTGATAAATTTAGAATCAGCCATAGCAATTAAGGCAATAAATAAACCTATTCCAGCAGCTACAGCTGTTCGCAAAGCTTTCGGTACAGCAGCAAAAATAGCTTTACGAAATCCGGAAAGTACTAAAATCAACATAATGAAACCTTCTATAACTACCAAACCCATAATGTCTGACCAAGTAGCATTTGGTAAAGTTGTGGCTGTGACTGCCACTAAGGCATTAATGCCTAAACCGGTTGCCATACCCATAGGGGAATTAGCCACTAACCCCATTAAAATAGTTAATACACCAGCTACCAAAGCTGTCATAGCTGCTACGCGGTTTTGCCCTAGTGTGGCACCTGTGGAGTCAGCCCCGCTAACAATTAGGGGATTGAGAACCACTATATAGCTCATAGCGAAAAAGGTAACTATTCCGCCCCTTATTTCAGTTATTAGGGTAGTATTTCGATCTGACAATTTAAAAAACTTGTTAATTAATTCCACATAATTAATTTAACAAATAAAAATTTAATTTAGCTTATTTAAGTGTGTTTTATTTTAAATTGTTATTAACTTTTTAAATATTTAAAATATTTATTAATTTTTAGATATAAAGTATTTGTAATTATTTTAATATAAACTTGTATAGGGTAAATTTAACAAACAATAAAAAGTTATACTATTAATATGAAGTTAAGGATTAGAATCCTTTTAGGATTAGGAGTGTTTATAGCTATATTTTTTGTTGGCTATGTTATTTTATTTTCCTCGTCTTTTTTGCACACTGAGCCTAATTCTATCATAAATAATAATTCAAAAAATAAATTGATTGATGAGTCTAATCATAATATAGCTATTGGTCCAACTATTGATCCAGCTAAAAAGGAAGCTAATTCTAATTTAACCGCAGCTGATAAACAAAGAATATATGATGAGGGTGTAGGTTCTTTAAGAAATGGTACTAGGTCAGTTATTGTGCAATTAAAAGATATAAACAAAGACGATTTACGAATTGTTAATCCAACTCTGTCAGATGCTAAGGTTCAAGAAATTATAGAGGCTGTTAGTTCATCAAATCCTGAAATAAGTGTTGATTATAGAAAAGCCATTAAACAAAAACAAGCCATTTTGATGTCTGAATTGTCGGATGTTAAAAATCATTTAAAATTGCAAAATCAGTTTGAATCTTTTCCCGTTTTAACTTACTTAGTTGATAATAAAGGTTTAGAAGCTTTAAAGAATAACTCTTTAGTGGCAAAAGTTGAAGATGATAGGGTTGTATTTCCAGCCACAACTTATGCTGATAAACCTCTAGATCCAAATCCAATTACTTCTATGGGCGGTAATGCCTCTAATGGTTTTAGTGTAAATGGTCAAAATTATAACGGTTCTGGTTATGCTGTGGCCGTTTTAGATACTGGCGTTGATAAAAATCATCCTAAATTATCTGGTAAAGTTATTTCGGAAGCTTGTTTTAGCTATGTTTTTCCGTCAGACGGTTTTCAAAGCCTTTGTCCTAATTCTTCAAAAACTAGCCAAGGTGTGGATGAAAGGCATGATAGTGGGTCTGCTATGCCTTGTGGAGGAACCCTTTGTTCTCATGGCACACATGTGGCAGGAGATGCAGCTCTGGCTTATCAAGATATTACTCATGAAGCTGATGTTTATCAGGATCAATCGTTTTCTATTCAATATGCTTACAATTATGATTTAGTATCTAGAGTTAGTAATGGAGAAGGTATATCAGGCGGAGCTAGGGATGCTTTAATTGTAGCAATTCAGGTTTTTTCAGTTAACTATTCAAGTAATCAAGTTGTGTCTTATAATACGGCTTATATGGCGGCTTTGGATTGGATTTATGCTAATTTAGATAATAGAAGTGTTTTTTCTAAACCAATAGCGGCTGTTAATATGTCATTAGGCAGTTCTGCTGGAACGCCAGAATCTTGTTATAGCGGTTTGTCAGCTCAAAGATCAATGTTTACTAAACTTATGGCAAAAGGTGTAGCTGTAATGATTTCGGCTGGTAATGCTTGGGAAGATGGCTATAAAAATAATGTTGGATCACCGTCGTGTAGTTTAGGAGCTACTTCAATTGCGGCGGCAAATACTTCTGGAAATGATTTTGCGACATATTCGCAAAATGGTAAACAAACTGGTTTAGTGGCTGTGGGTGGTTCGTCTAGTTTTAATACTAATCCTTTTGGGGCTTTTGGTTGTCCTGGTAGTTCTATAAAACCGTGTACTATGAGTTATAATTCACAAACTTGGGGTCCGCAAGCTAATCAACATAATAATAAATATGAATGGGTAGCTATGCAAGGGACTTCAATGGCTTCACCATATGCGGCTGGTATTTTTACCTCTCTGCGCTCTTATACTTCGCAGGCTTCAGCTGATGACATAATAAATGTTATGCAAGCCACTGGTAGTAAATTAACAGATGGAAGGTCGGGGGCTAATACTTCTCCTAAGCCTGTAATTCGTGGTAATGCGGCTTTAAGTGCTTTATCAAATGCTGGAACTAAACCAGTCATTAGATATTTTGAAACTTCAAATGTTGGTGTTAGTGGCGGTTCAAAAGTTACCCTTTATGGTAAAGTTACACCTGGTAGTAGTTGTGCTATAAATAATAAAGTAGGTACGGTTAGTCTTGATTCAAATGGTATATTTTCGGTGTCTGATGTTATTTCCACAGATTCTTTTACTTTAACATGTGTTAATGCTCAAGGTAATGCTTATAGTAGTAATGTTTTAGATACTCAAAAATTTAAAACTTTAAATAGCTTATCGACTAATCCATCAACTATTTATCTTGATTTAGGTCAAAAAATTAATATAAATCCAGTTTATAACCCTAGTGATACAACTAATAAATTAGTTGATTACGAATCTAAAAACGCTGCTATAGTTACTGTGTCTGATCAGGGACAACTTAATGCTATGAGTATAGGTTCCACAACTGTAGATATAACTTCTTGGACAAAAGCTGCTCATAAAACAACAGTTAATATAACAGTTATTAATCGCACAAGCGGTATAACAATTAGCCCCAAAGCCGTGACTATAAAAAATGGTCAAACAATTCAATTAACTAAAACTATTGAACCTAGTGATGCTGCTGATCAAGCGGTGACATATCAATCGTCGGATACTTCAGTAGCCACAGTTAATTCTATGGGGTTGGTTACGGGAATAACTAGGGGTGAAGCTATTATAGCAGTTACAACTAATGATGGTGGCTGGCAAGCCACATCAAGGATAGTAGTTACACAATCTGTAACAAGTATAACACTTAATTTAACTGAGGCAACTATTGAAGTAAGTAAAACTCAACAATTGACAGCTACGGTTTTGCCATCAAATGCTAATAATAAATTAGTTTCTTGGAGCAGTTTTAATCCTTCTATAGCCACAGTTAATTCCGCAGGCTTAGTCACAGGTATAAGTCCAGGACAAGCTACTATATCAGCTACAACTAATGACGGCAGTTTTAAAGCTACCGCCCAGATAACTG
>JAITSD010000047.1 GCA_031288055.1 Candidatus Opitulatrix roisinitermitis
AGCCTTGTCTGGAAATTTTATATACCCGACAGCACATTTTTACAGGATAGCCTTCAAATGATAACTCTTTTACTATCGGGTAAAGCCTTTTGGGTGTGTATCTTTAGCAAATATACCTAGAGCTCGTCGGAGAATAACATTTTCCATTTTAGTTTCTACAAGCTCTTTTTCCACCTTGAGTTTTGATAGTTCTCCTGGAGTTTTATTTTTTGCTTTTTTGACAGTTTGGTTATGTCCATAAAAAATCTACTAATCCACGATCGCAAAGCACTATCTGATATACCAAATTTTTCTGCCATTTTGCACCGTTTCATCTCAGGCTGGTTCATAGCAAAGTTTATGACCTCTAATTTAAATTTTTTTGTGTAACTTTTAGATAAAAATTCGTCCATAATAGTCATTTTATCATTCCTTTCTTTGTTGAACGTTTTGTGTCAACCAAAAGGGTAACAGCCCCATAGGTTTTTGAATACTTTAAGTTTTTTTACAAATTTATTTGTGGAAAAACATTTTTTTAATTCTCCTTTAAATAAAAAATCACATTAGTCCAATATTAAGTGTTGGAGGTAGAAAGGAGTTATTATGAAATATATAATTATTATAAAATTCGTTTTAGAGTTTATAAAAATAATTTTAGATATAATTTTATTAATAATAGATTTACTAAAACAATTATTATAAAATACAATAACTTTTGTATTTAAAATATATGCCTTTTTTGTGCTAAAACGGGTTTAAATGACGCTTTAGTAATTATAGAAAGACATATATGGGTAACACAAACAACAACAATATTAATATTGATAGCAATAAAGGTAATATTAATAACCTTAACGGTTTAAACGTGATGATTTAATAAATGTTATTATTAATTCTAAAGAAGTAAAAGAAAATTCATCGACAAACAGTACTGATCTTGAAGGTATAACTAGCTTTTCATTGGGCATAAATATAAACATAAATGGTAATGCGAGTATAAAAATTATAACAGGCATAATAATAAATATTATTGCTGACGTTATGCTTTATTTTGCAGCAAAGTTTTCTATAATGGGAACTTTTAGTTATGGAAATAGTGAAAAAACTATTGGTGGAGTTTTATTATTTTCTAATTCTCATATTTTGTAAGTTATAAAGCCGATTTTGCAAATTTAATATAAATATTTTATATTGGTTAGTTGTATTATACATTTTCGAGACATATTCATCTATCAAGGGTTCTATTTTCATAACTTAATTATAGTTATGAAAAAGAATAACAAAATATAATTTAGAATTTAAAAAAAGTGTGTTATTACAAATATGGACTTACGTTTGTATTTATACGACTTATACAAGCGAAGCTCTTATAATTTTATAAATATTAAAAACAATACGAGCGTAGGTCGAAAATATGAACGAAATTGACAATAAGTAAGACAGGGGCTTTTCTGCGGAAGCGATTTTAAATAAAATTGTATTTCAATCCCTCCGCTTCTGCGAACAGCGTGAGCGGAAGTGGAGGGATTTGAACCCTCGGTAGTATAAACTACACAGGATTTCGAGGCCTGCTCTTTCGACCGCTCAGACACACTTCCAAATTGTTAATTATAGGTTGGCAATATTTATAGTATTATCAACAATAATATTCTAGCAAATTAGTTTAGAATGAGTATTTTAATAAAACTTCGTATATATGTTAAAATAGTATTTCAAATATTTTTTTTATAAAAATTAATGTATGAACGGGATTCGGTTGGCCCTCTTTGATTTTGATACCTAGAGCCTTCAGCTCCCTCGCCATAAGGCTTTTCCACAAAATCAGACATAGTCATAAAACATAATTGTCCAATTTTCATACCGGGGTATAACCTAATAGGTAAAGTTGCCATATTGGAAAGCTCTAAAGTTATATGCCCTTTAAATCCAGGGTCTATAAATCCAGCGGTGGAGTGAGTTAAAAGACCTAAACGACCAAGTGATGATTTACCTTCTAGTCGAGCAGCTACTGAATTTCCTAATCTAACATATTCATAAGTTGAAGCTAAAACAAATTCGCCAGGGTGTAAAACAAAACACTCGTTAGTTTCTATTTCAATTTCATGTGTCAAACCATCTTGCCTTATGGCTGGATCTATAACTTCAAATTTATGATTATCAAAAACTCTAAAATATTTGTCAAGTCTAACATCAATACTTGAGGGTTGTATCATTTCAGGACTGAAATTAGATAATTCAATTTCGCCAGATTCAATATGTGATTTTATATCGCTGTCGGATAATAACATATTTTTATTTTATCACTAATGCTATAGCTTGACTAGCGATAGCTTTATTTTTGCCAATTTCGCCTAATTTGTCTGTGGTCGTAGCTAAAACAGAGATAGGGCATTTTAGAATTGTTGATAAAACTTTTTCGGCCTCAAAGCGCCTTTGGTTGATATTTGGTTTTTGACATATTACTTGAACTGAGGCATTAATTAGTTTGATTTTTTCTTTATTTAATAAGTTTTTTAGTTTTTCTAAAATTACTTGTCCAGAAATACCTTTATTTTGATTATTTTCATGTCCTAAAAAATGACCAATATCACCTAATTTGCTGGCTGATAAAATGGCATCGGTTAAAGCGTGTATAGCACAATCACCATCAGAATGACCAATTAAACGAGGGTAGTTTTCCCACTCTAAACCTAGGAGTTTTAATTTTTGTTTAGTTGGTTTGATTGAAGTTTTGTGTATATCAAAACCTATACCAGCACCTAGTTTTTCAATATTGATTTTCTCCACTATAATCCTAAATTAGTTAAAAACTTAGTATCTTGTTGCCAATTTTTAGCTACTTTAATTTTTAATTTTAAATTATCAATAGTCAAAAAGTTTTGTTTAATGGCTCGTTTAGCTCTCCGTCTAATATTTCCCAATCTCGCACCATTTTTACCTATAATTATACCCTTTTGGGAGTTTCTTTCAATAAAAATAGTTGCTAGAATATTTTTTTCATCTGATTCGTCATTAATTTTAACTGCCACAGAATGTGACAGTTCGTCATTTAAGCCTTGTAAAATTTCTTGACGAATTAGTTCAGAAATTATGGAGTTTTGATTTTCAGTAGTATAGACTTGTGTGTCATAATATTTAGACCCAGCAGGTAAAGATTTTTTTAAATAGGACATTAGTTCATTTAAATTATCTTGATTAAATACACTTATAGGAATTATGTCATCAAAAATTTGTAATTTGTCCAGGGAAATTATTTTATCAATTAAATTAGTTTTAGATATTTTATCAATTTTGGTAATAATGGCTAATTTTTTAGTGTTCAGTTCTTTAGGATTTTGCGGAGGTTGATTAGTTGAAGTTAGGTTAGTTAATTTATTATTAGTTTTATTTATAAAGCGATTAATTATGGTTTTATCACCCGGCCCAATTTTTTCATCAGCTGGTGAACAAAAAGCTATTATATCAGCATCAGATGTGGCTTGAGCGACTGATTGGTTTAAACGCTGACCTAAAACCTTTCTAGGTTTAGCAAATCCAGGTGTATCAATAAAAATAATTTGAACATTAGCCTTATTATAAATACCAATAATATTTTTTTGGGTTGTTCCAGCATGCCTAGAAGTGATAGCTACGGTTTTGCCGATAATTTTATTAATTAGGGTTGATTTACCAACATTTGGCCGTCCCACTACTGCCACAAAACCTGATTTATACATTGGATTTTAATTTATTGTTTTTTCGAAACTAATATTTGCGAAACTTGTTTTTTAACGCCTATTACTTTATTAGCTGTTAATTTTAAACCATCAATTTCAGCTTCAGAATTAGGTTTAGGGATTTTACCTAAAGCTTTGTTAAAAAGTCCTCCAACTGTATCAATATCATCATATTTTAAATTTATGTTAAATAGTTCAGCTAAATCGTCAATTGACATTCTAGCATTAACTTCATAAGTTGAGGTATTTATTTTGACTGGTTCAATTTCATCATTCTTATCAAATTCATCAATTACTTCACCCACAATTTCCTCTAAAGCATCCTCTAAAGTAACTAAACCTGCGACTCCACCATATTCATCAATCACAATGGCTATATGAGAATGGCTAGTTTGCATTTGTTTAAGTAAGACATTAACTGACATAGATTCAGGTACAAAAACAGCTTTTCGCACAATTTCATCTACATGATAGACTTTTCTAATTTTATCAGTTTTTTTATAGATTGTTCTAACAACATCTTTAAAATAAGCTACCCCCAAAATAGTATCGGTGTTTTTAGCAATTACTGGCATACGGGAAAAACCAGTTTTTAAAAACTTATCTAAACAATTTTTTAAAGTATCATTTTTTTCTAAAACTTCCATAGAAGTTCTAGGAACCATAACTTCTCGCACAATTGTATCCTCTAATTCAACCACCGATTTAATCATTTGCCGTTTATCATCTTTTAATTTCTCGACTTGGTTTGAATTAATAAACGTTTGATTTTTGGGTTTTAGGCAGTTTTTATTAAAGCGTTTAAAAAAAGTCATTTTGCTGCTAAGAACTCCATTAAAATAGATCTTTGTAAATCAAACATTTTCTTTTCTTCGGCTGGTTTAATATGATCAAAGCCTAGGAGGTGTAAAATAGAATGGACTTCTAATAAAAGCATTTCGTCAATATATGAATGACCCGCTTTATTGGCATTTTTTTTAGCAATTTCAGGGCAAATAACAATATCTCCCAAAATGCCAGTTGAAGTGGGTTTATCGCTGCTGCCAGCTTTTAATTCATCCATGGGAAAGCTCATAACATCTGTTGGTCCGGGTATTTCTAAATATTCAACATGCAATTTAGCAATTTCATCAGGATTAACAAATTTTATATTTAAATCGGATTTGGTAGAAACAAACATTTTTTTCATTGTGAAAATTGCTAGTTGAATAAATTCAGCTTCATTAAATTGATATTTAGTTTCGTTTATTATTTCAACAGTCATTTATAAATACTTTATCATAGTTGCTGTGAATTATAATTTATAAATTTTTGTTAGATTTAAAAATTTATGTTAGGCTTAATATATAAATAACCTTGCTACAGTTAGGTAGCCATTAGACCGAAAGGAAGTTATGATAAAATATGAAACTATGATTATTTTAGATTCAAAACTTAATGCTGATAAAATCTCTGGTTTTATAGATAAAGTTACTAAAATAATCACCAAAGATAAAGGTGTTGTTGATTATGTTGATAATTGGGGTAAAAGAACTCTAGCCTACGAAATAAAAAAACAAGTTGACGGTAATTATATTGTAATAAATTATACAGCACCAACGGACACATCAAAAGAGTTAGATAGACAATTACATTTAGATGATTCTGTTATTCGTTTTAAAATTTTTAATATAGAGGAGTAATAATGGCCAATGATACTTATTTAACAATTGTGGGAAATCTTACGGCTGATCCGGAATATAGGGTTTTAGGAGATGGGAATGTGCCTAATGTACAATTTTCCATAGTTTCTACGCCGCGAACTTTTAATAGACAAACTTCT
Source organism: Candidatus Opitulatrix roisinitermitis (assembly GCA_031288055.1). Lineage (GTDB taxonomy): Bacteria > Actinomycetota > Actinomycetes > Actinomycetales > Bifidobacteriaceae > Opitulatrix. The sequence goes on from JAITSD010000047.1 coordinate 5,518, forward strand.
CAATGGGAAGATGGCGAACCTTTATATATTGACTGTTTTGCTTGGCGTCAATTAGCCGAAAATATTAATGATTCATTAAAAAAAGGCGTTCAAGTTATTGCACGCGGTCGTTTAGAAAGACAAAAATGGCAAACCCAAGAGGGCGAAAATAGATATACTATGAAATTAAGAGTTGATGAAATAGGTCCAAATTTAATTTATCAAACAGCTAGCGTGGCCAAGTCTGCTCGCCAAGGCGATTCAGTTTTTCCTAATCAATTAGGAAATAATCAATCTCAGACAAGTTCAACACCTGCGGTTAATCCTTCACAAAATCCTAGTTTTTTAAACGGTGCTGGAACACAAATTAATTCAACATCTGCAGTTAATCCCTCACAAAATCCTAGCTTTCCATCCGCTACAGAACCTTCAACTAACTTGGGACAAACTAATTCATTGCCTGTAGCTAACCCCTTTGATGCATCTGAAACTCAGCAGGTAAATGAGGTACAAGAGGTTAAAACAGATAATTATTCACGAGTTAATATATCTACTCCAAAAGCGAGTGATAATAACGAATGGACAGCTTCAGAGGAAAATAAAGATTCTGAGGTTTTTAATTTAGATGATGGTAATCCATTTTAATAGTAAAATTGAAAGGAATAAATGGCCAATATAAGACCAAAAAGACGAAATAATTATAAATTTCCTCAGAAAAAAATAAATCCGTTAAAGGAATTTAATACCACTAAAGTGACTTATAAAGATGTGGCAATTTTGCAAAAGTTTATTACTGATAAAGGGAAAATTAGATCTAGGGAAATAACAGATGTGACAGCTCAGCAGCAAAGACAAATATCTAGGGCTATTAAAAATGCTCGTGAATTAGCTTTATTGCCATTTGTGCCTAAAAAAGAAAAAAGCGAGGACAAGGATGTTTAAAATTATTTTAACTAAAAATGTCAATAAATTAGGTGAACAAGGTGATATTGTTGAAGTCAAAGATGGTTATGCTAGAAACTTTTTAATACCAGAAGGTTTGGCTATTGGTTGGACCAAAAAGGCTGCTGAACATATACAGGTTTTGGCTAAAAGTAGACAAGTTAAAGCAGCTAATGATATAAAGGCTGCTGAAGAATTGGCTAAAGATTTATCTAAGTTTGGTGTAATTGAATTAAAAGTTAAAGCCACTAAAACAGGTAAACTTTATGGTAGTGTGACAGCAAAAAAGATTGCTGAAGCAATTTATAGTTCTGTTAAAATAAAAGTTGCGGAAAAGGCTATTGAATTAACTGAGCATATAAAAGAAGGCGGGGCTTATTCTGTTAATATAGCTTTACATCCAGAAGTTGTAGCTAATGTAAAAATTAAAGTAACGCCGAATGGATCAGACAAATAAATTAGACGATTTACCGCGTGATTTAGAAGCCGAAAAAGCCGTTTTAGGTGCTATGTTAGTATCGGCTGAGGCTATAGCTGATGTGGCACAAATTTTAAAACCTAAGCATTTTTCTTGGGGGGCTAATAAAATAATTTTAGAGCAAATATATGCTTTAAATGTTAAAAATATTGCTGCAGAGCCGTTGTCATTAATTGATACTTTACGAAAACAAAATTTAATCGAAAATGTTGGTGGTGAAGTTTACATCACTGAACTTTTAGATAATGTTTCTACAACATCAAACGTTTTATATTGGGCAAATATAGTTCACGAAAAGTATATTCAAAGACAGTTAATAATTTCAGGATTTCGCATAGCACAGTTGGGTCATCTAGATGGAGCTGGGGATGCTGATGAGGCTTTAAATTTAGCACAACATGAATTGTTTGCCTTAGCTAATGAGGATCAAAGAAGTGAATATGAACAACTGGGTTTAGGAGTTATGAATTTATTAACTTCCCTTGATGCTATGAAACATAATGATAATGTTTTAGGTGTTAGTTCAGGTTTTAAGGATTTAGATGAAAAAATTCACGGTTTTGCTAATGGACAAATGATAGTTATAGGTGCTCGTCCAGGTGTTGGTAAAACGGCTATAGCAGTTGATATAGCTCGTCATATTGGTATTAGGAACGAACAAGAGGTCTATTTTATTTCTCTAGAAATGTCAAATGAAGAACTTTATTCACGAATTTTATCAGCTGAGAGTAATGTTAAACACACTAAATTTTTAAAGCCAAGTTCTTTAAATCAAAATGATTGGCAGCGTTTACGAACTGCTCAGCAGCGTATTGAAAACTCGCCTTTATATATTGAATCCCCGCCAGGTATAACTATTCCAGAATTAAGAGCTAAAGCTCGTCAAATGAAACAGCAAAAAGGTATTAAATTATTAATTATTGACTATTTAGGTCTTATAACAGCCTTAGATCCGTCTATGTCCCGAGTTCAGATAATTACTGAATTTACTCGCTCTATTAAAATATTGTCTAAAGAATTAGATATACCCATAATTTTATTGTCACAATTAAATCGCGAATCTGAAAAAAGAGCCGCTTTTGGTTCACAAACTAATTCAGCAGTTGATCGCTCGGAACCTAAGATGAGTGAATTAAGGGAATCTGGTTCCATTGAACAAGACGCTGATGTGGTGCTTTTATTACATAGATCGTCTTTACCAGCTTCAGATAATGATACCTATTCTAACGAAGCTAAGTTAATTGTGGCTAAAAATCGTCGTGGTGCTCAGGGTAGTGTATTTTTAAAATTTGAAGGTGATTTTGTGCGATTTTTGCCAACTTTTAATCCCAATAGTTCGCATCCTCCATTACCAATGCCTAATGATAACATCCCTTTACCATCGTCAACTATTTAAATTTAAACTTTTATAAATTAATTTCTAGTTAAAGTTGATTTTTATGTTATACTGGGAATATTGTTTTTACAATGTTTTAAAAATATTTAGATGGATGATTTAAGAATATTTAAATTAACGTAGGAAAGGAAAATATGTCCAATCTCAGTTCTGAGATTAAATTTGAACAAAAGGTAATTACTAAGCTTTATACTCGTTTAGATGAAATAAAAAGTATTGTTAAAGAAAAATTAACCAAAGAAAGATTTAAAAATCAAGAAGGCACTCATCAAAGCCGTTTAGAGAGAAATGAAATTGTGGCTTTGCAAGAGGACAGATTAACTAAACTTAATTCCGTAGAGAATAATTTAGTTTTTGGTCGTTTAGATTTTGTAACTGATGAACCAACGCATTATATAGGTAGAATTGGTTTAACTGATGACAATCGTAATTCTATTTTGACTGATTGGCGAGCCCCTGTGGCTATAGGTTTTTACAGAGCCACAGCACTTGATCCGCAAGGTGTAGCTCGTCGAAGGCATATCACCACTAAGTTTAGAAAAATTGTTAGTTTAGATGATGAGGTTTTTGATTTAGAATCTCAAGTTAATGGTAAATCAAAAAGTTCTCAGACTTTGACAGGAGATGGAGCTTTATTAAACTCATTAGCCACTCAAAGAACTGGTCATATGGCTGATATAGTTTCAACTATTCAGTCAGAACAAGATGAAATTATTCGTGATAGTTTAGAAGGTGTTTTGGTGGTTCAGGGCGGTCCAGGGACTGGTAAAACAGCTGTAGCTTTACATCGTGCGGCTTATTTACTATATTCTGCTAGGGAACAGTTAGAAAGAAACGGTATTTTAATAATTGGTCCGTCGAATACATTTTTACAATATATAAATCAAGTTTTACCTTCTTTGGGTGAAACGGGTGTTGTTTCAACCACTATTCATGGGCTTTTACAGGAGTTTAAAATTACCCGAACGGATAATTATGTTGCTCAAGAAGTTAAAGGTCATAGAAATATGGTGGGGGTTTTGGCTAATGCTTTAATATATTCTCGTGAAGTTCCAGAAACTAGCGTTACTTTTGTATTTGAAAAAGATTATAAAATGACTATCACTCCTGACGAAATAAGACAAGCTTTTGCTACTGTAGATAAACACGGTTTAAATTATAATAAAGGTAGAACTTTTTTTGTTAAAGTTATGCTTAATAACTTAGCAGATAAACATATTAAAGCAGTTAATGAAACTTTTGAACACGATTTTGATCAGGGCGACAATATATATGGTAGTCGTGAAGATAAAATTAAAACAATTCAAGATTTAGCAAGTACTAAGGAAGTTAAAATAACTTTAAATAAAGCATGGAAACCATTAACCCCAGAAGATTTGTTATTTAGGCTTTATACGGATAAATCATTTTTGGAAATATGTGCACCTTATTTAAATGATGATGAAATAAAGGCGTTAATGCGTGATGAAGATTCGGCAAATCAATGGTCGGAACAAGATATAGCTCTTTTGGATGAGGCTATTAGTCAAATTGGTGTGGAAGCTTTGGCTAAGCGGTTTGATGAAAAACGCCGACAGGAACAATTAGCTAGAGACGCACAATATGCTAAAGAGACAATGCAGGCTTTAGGGGTTAAAATTATTCAAAGTGCGGCTGATATAGCTGAAAGAATGAGTCAAGCAGATGAAAATTTAACACTTTCAGAAAGAGCAGCAGCGGATATTACATGGCAGTATGGACATATTGTGGTAGACGAAGCTCAGGAATTAAGTCAGATGGAATGGCGTATGTTATCAAGACGATCTGTTTATCACTCTTTTACAATTGTGGGCGACATTGCTCAAACCACTTCTGTGACAGGTACCAGATCTTGGTCAAAAGCTTTGGAGCCGACTTTTCAAAATGCTTTTAGAGTATCTTATTTGACTGTTAATTATCGTAATCCTCGAAAAATTGCTCATGTGGCTAATACTTTTGCTCAATATCATGGTTTGATTGATGTAAATGTGGCAGCCCCAAGAGAGTTAGAAGATTCTTATAAAGTTTATAAAGTTGATAAAAATAGCTTACTTAATAAATCGGCTGATGAAACGATTAGGCTAATGGATGAATTTTTAACAGATGACGGTTTGGGTAGAATAGCTGTTTTAGTGTCAGCTGCTAAAATTGAAGAATTTAAAAATATTTTGCAAAAAAGATTAAAAACTAATGGCAAACAAGCTTTGTGGCAAAACTTACAAAAACAAGTTGGTTCTGATATGCAGTTAGAGGTTGTTGATCCAAGACAAACTAAAGGTTTAGAGTTTGACGCAACAGTGTTAATAGAACCAAGCGATTTTCTGCCAAAACAAGCAGATGAGATTTTATACAAAATTAATTTATCTAATTTGTATGTGGCTTTATCTAGGTCAACTAATCGTTTATCAGTTATACATTTTGATGAATTACCAAAAGGTATTGACTTATAATTTTGTAAATTTTTATTTTGTCAAGTTTATAATGTTAACTTCGGGTATCAATTTAACTTTGAATTTCTTATAAACTTTGTCCATTATATAATTGGCTAGTTTAAAAATGTCAGCACTTTTAGCTTGCCCTCTATTAGTTAATGCTAGAGAATTTAAATTTGAAACCCGAGCTAGTTTATTTAAACCAAAACCTTTATTGATTCCAGCTGCTTCTATTAACCAAGCTGCTGATAATTTATAACCTTTATCGGTTTTATATTTAGGTGTTAGATCAGGCAAACTATTTGCTAATTTATTATTAACTATTGGATTTACAAAAAAACTTCCGCACGACCATCTATTATAATTGTATTTGATTTTTTTATCAAATGTGTTAAAACCATTTAATCTTTGTTTAGGGTCAATTAGTGTGCCTTTATTAGCTCTTATTTCTAAAAGTTTTTCAGCAATGGTTTTTAGTTTGACTTTATGATTAATTTGACAATCTAAGGCTTTAGCTAGTTGAGAATCCCTTATTTTAGCGTCTGATGATTTTTGTAATTGAAAGGATACCGATAAAATTATATATTGACTTAAATGCCATTGATTATGAGTTTTTTTTAAAAGAGAATTGCGATAAGCAAATTCCATATTATTTTTTTTAAGAATTTGTACTTTTTGAGTTTGTCGGTTATAAACTGTGGCAAAAACAAAATTATCGGCCATTTGTCCGCCGTAAGCTCCAATATTTTGAACACTAGAGGCACCAACTGTCCCAGGAATACCAATTAAGGATTCCAAACCTTGTAACGAATTATCAATACATAAAGTTACAAAATCTGACCAG
>JAITSD010000054.1 GCA_031288055.1 Candidatus Opitulatrix roisinitermitis
AATGATTATTAGCTGGAAATTGAATATTATTAGCTATTTTGGTATTGCTATAGTTAGTTATAGCAGTGTTATTATATGAGTTTAATCCGCAATCTATATAAAACTGTTCATCAATATCATTAGCTGGCGATTGAAAAGATCTAACTCTATCATCACCCGCAAAAGAATAAATTGCTCCATAATAACCGCAATGGGTTGGTGAAATAGCGTCTTCTTTTGTTTTTCCGACTATATATTGGCCATTTTTGGCTGGTAGAGTAGTTTCGTAGAAAAGCATAGCATTGGTTGGCACTTCTTGGCTTTTGGGCGGTATTTGTCCATAATAATAAATTTTAAAGTTAGCTGTGTCAATGTCAGGCAGCCAAGAAGTGCCAGTTAATCCTTTAAAATCACCGTGGTCATCGGGCATTCCAGAGATATTTATTGTATCAAAAACTCTGCCGCCAGAGTTAATATTATATTCTTGCATTTTAGAACTATGATTAATTTCGGCTAAAAGACTAATAGTTTCGATTTCTTGCCAAAAACCTTCTGATAAATCTTTTTGTCTTAGTCTAATATTTTGGTTATAGGGCATTTGCCAATTCCAAGTGTAAAATCCTGGTTTAAAAAAGTTAATACTTTCAGTATTTTTACTACCTGATTGAGTAAAGGTCAATGATTGTTTATTGATGATTGGGTCATCGGCTGTAATAAGTTTATTCTGATAGATTTCTGGTTGATTATAAGGACCGTATAAGGTGCCGTCAAACCGCACAGCCTGGTTTTCTATCCATATATCATTGTTTGGTAAATTAATATTTAATGTGTCATAAAAGCTTTGTCCTAAATAGGCTGTGCGGTTTGAAATAGTTGTGGAAATCTCAGGTTCCATTTGACCAATAATTATTTCATTATTTTTAAATAAGCCATCATTTACGCCTGAGGCAAAATATTTTTTATATTCCTCTGGCTGATCATCTATATTAATTTTCCATTGCCAAGTATAGATACCGCTGTTTTTAATTTTAATTTCGTCACCTAAAATTGCCGAATTGGGCGGAATTATTTGTTTATAAATTGTGGTAACCTGTTTATCTAAATCTTGGCTTTCAGGATTTTGCAGCCATTTTTTTGATTCGTTATAAGGTCCGTAAAGCGTACCAGTTAGGGTTACAGGAATCGGATTATAATTATTATCGGTAATCCAGGAACCTTCTTTAGCCCAGATAGTTATTTTATCTGTGGCAGATTCTCCTTTGCTTCGATAGACACCTCCGTCAGACCGTGAAATATCTTGATTAGGCAAAGTTTTGGGATTGTTAATATTAGTGGTAGTAATTAGTTCAGGATTTATTTTATCGCTGACTGGGAACTTTATATCTTTGGTAATATAATTTACTTTATAATCAGGTATTTCTATCATGGGTTGAAGTCCAGCAATTTCAGTTTTCCAAACTTGGGTTGGTTCATATTCAAATTCGAATTTAACAGTTATATTACCTGTGCCAGTAGCTACCCATTCCAGTTGAATTGGATTGGATCCGCCATTATTACCAGTCATATTTTTAGAATTGTTGGTTTTAAAAACGGCATCACCTGTTATAGTGGCTTTATATTTTTTAACTAAAGAACTATTATTATAATTTTTGCTAATTGGTACAGTTACTTTGCCAATTCTTTTGGCAGCTGTATATTCATAAGAACTATTAGATACTGTGTTGGGATTTAGGGTTTTATTATAGGCCTCCCAAATTAAATCTTGATATTTTGATTTTATATCGCTTGGTAAATTAGCGTTCACTATAGGCCACCATTGCCCTCTATCCTCTAAAGAGTGTATAGCAGCAGCTAAAGCAGCTTGAATTAGATAATCTGAACTATTGCTATAAGCTCCAATTAAATAGCCTAGCTCACGATTATTCAAATAATAGCCTGAACCACCAGGGTATTCACCTGGACTACCGGCAGCTATTCCTACTTCAACACAATAACCTTTACGATTTGATCCTAAATCGAAAGCTCCTAACCAAGTTTGAACGTTACCATAACCAAGTGGCGACCAATCAAACCACCAACCTGCTCCAGTTGGGGTTTCAGCAGCATAGGAATAGTCGTTTTTATTTGGCACAGTTAAAACAGTTATTATACCTAAAAGACTAATAATTAAACTGCCTACTAAAGTGAATATAAGGCGTCGTTTTAAATAAATATTTTTCATAATAAAAATATAGTTTAAAAATATATATATTTTTTAAATTGTTGAAATTATTGAATTGTTGAAAACTAGATTAGTTTTATCTACATATAATGAACAACCTGTTTACCGTAACGATTATTTAATCTATTAATTGCTGTTTGTAATCTTTGTTTTTTGGCCACACCATATTCAAAAATATCAAATTTAGATTGTTCCAAATCATCTTTATTAGTTATTAATTTACTAAAACTAATGCCGATAAGTCTAACTTTTTTCCCATTATAAATTGAGTAATAAAGTGATTTAGCCACTGAATAAATTGATTGAGTATCGCATAAAGCATCAGGAACAGTCAAACTGGTGGAGTTGTCTAAAAAGCCTGAATACCGAATATAAAGTGTTATGCGGCGGGTTTTATATTCAGCTTGGCATAAACGAGCTACTGACTTTTCCACCATTTTTAGTAAATGTTCTAAAATTTTAGTTTCGTCATAAGTTTCATTATATAAAGTTTCCTGATTACCAATTGATTTTGGTTCATGATATGGTTCAACTTTTGAATAGTCTATACCACGAGCGGACTGCCAAATTTTTAGACCAATTTTTTCTTTAAAGACACTTTTTAATTTAGTATAATCTAATTGAGCTAATTGTTTAACTGTTGAAATACCATAAGTTTTTAATTTGTTAACTGTGGCTGGACCTATGCCCCAAATAGAACCAACTGGTAAAGCTTGTATAAAACTTTCTACAGCATCAGCACAGACATAAATTTGTCCATTAGGTTTGGCTTGCGCCGCCGCTAATTTAGCAATTAATTTATTAGGGGCTATACCAGCTGAACATGTCAAGCCTAAGTCATTGGCAATTTGTTGTCTAATCTTTTTTACAGTGTCAATAACAGATCCAAAAAGCCATTTAGATCCATTTAAATCCAAAAAAACCTCATCTATACTATAGGCTTCCACTAAGGGTGTAAAATTATTATAAATAGTTAAAGCTTTTTGAGAAACTTCTTCGTATAAATTCATATTTACTGGATAAACTTTAGCTTGAGGACAATATCTCTTGGCTTCCACCATAGGTTGACCAGCATGTACTCCAGATTTACGAGCTAAATAGTTAGCCGATGAAACGACCCCTTTAATTGTGCCACTCAAATTTGTGCCACCAACAATTATTGGCAGACCAAAACTTTCAGGATGCTGTTTTTCCTCAATAGCAGCAAAAAAAGCATCCATATCTATATGAACTATAGCTAAGGATTCAATTTCGTTACCCCAATTATGTTTTAGATTAGTAAATATAGGAGTTTTGGACATTTTATTTACTAGCTTTCATATATTGAACAAAGGCATCTAGTGTCCAGCCTGAACCAGCTACAGCATAGTTAGGAATTGCTCCAAATGGTGAAATAGTTTCCTCTTGACCATTTTGACCAGTTTGCCAAAGACCAAAGACGGCAGTTTGATTAGAATCATACCCAGCAAACCAAGCTGATTTATTGTCAGAACTTGTGCCAGATTTACCAGCAATTTGTCGACCAATGGCTTTAGCTTTTTGACCAAAACCATTTTGAATAACCCCTTGCATAGCTTGGTCAACTTTATTAACATCATTTTTAGTCAAAACTTGTTGACAACTAGGCATGGCATTAAAAATTGAATAATTATCCTTACTAATAGACTGAATAAAAAAAGGATTATTTCTACAACCACTATTAGCTAAAGTGTTATAAGCCCTAGCTAATTCTAAAGGAGTTACGGAGCTAAAACCTAAAACATTTAAAATAGTTGGTTCTATTTCCTCATCAATACCAGCCAGATTTATATTTTCAGCGGTTATTTGAGGACCAACTTGTTCATTTAATTTCACAAAAACTGTATTAACTGAATTCGCCAGAGCTTTATAAAGATTAATTTGACCGTAGCTTATATTTTCGGCATTAGACACAGAATTTTTTAGACCTTTAAATTTGACGGGTGAGTTTCCATTATATAATTTATTAAAATCTAGATTTTGATTGGCTGCTGCTAATAAAGTAAAAGGTTTAAAAGTGGAACCGGCCTGAGCTTTAGCTTGAGTGGCATTATTTAAAGAATGTTTAATATTATCTGGACCACCCCAGAGAGCTAATATGTCGCCATTTTTATTATCTATGGCTACACTTCCAACTTGGGCATTTGGGGAAGCTTGTTTAGGTAGGGATTTAGCCGCTTCAACCATGGCTTCTTGTTTGTCTTTATTAATTGTGGTGACTATTTTATAACCGCCACTAAGTAAATTGTTATGGCTTATTTTGTGTTCTTGGATTATATTATCTTGAACTAATTGCATAATATAACCGTTGGTACCGGTGAAAGGTTGATTAGGGTTATCGGTGCGGGTGGTTGGTAAACCAGCTTTTAATATTTTATCAGCTTGGGATTTGTCTATATATTTATCCTCAAACATTAAATTAATAGTTCTTTGCCAACGATTTTGAGCATCAATTTTGCTAATGGCTGGATCCCAGTTATTTGGTGAAGGGATTAAACCAGCTAAAACAGCTGCTTGAGAAATAGACAAATCCCAAGCATTTTTAGCAAAATACGATTCACTAGCGGCTTGTATACCATATGAGTTTCGCCCAAAATAAATAGTATTCATATAATTACATAAAATTTGGTTTTTATTTTGTGAAGAATTTAATTTAACGGCTAATAAAGCCTCTTGAAATTTAGCATAATAACTTTGATTATCTCCCATATAATATCGCTCGGCATATTGCTGGGAAATGGTTGATCCGCCTTGTCGTGTACCTTGAGTTAAATTATTCCAAAAAGCTCTAGCAATACCCCAAAAATCAACACCAAAGTTTGACCAAAAGGTTCTGTCTTCAGATACCACAATAGCATTTTCCACAAAACTCGGTAATTTATCGCATTTAATAATAGTTCTATTTTGGTCAGCAAAAGATGAAATTGGTGTCACGCCATCTGAAAAATAAACTGTTGATCTTTGTTCCAAGGCGACTTTATCGGGTTCAGGAATAGTAATGGAATTATAAGTTATTATAGTATATGTTAAAGCTCCAGCCACTAATAAAAATAAAAATCCACAAAAAATTTTTAAAAAAGTTTTAAATTTATGAGTATTTTTTTTACCTAATTTTTTAATAGTCGTTTTACCAGTTGATACGGTTTTACGAGTTTTAGGCATATATTAATTTTAGCAATTAGAAAGGTATAAATAAGCTTTGAGAAATTAGTTAGTTTTATTTTGTTTTATAAATACCAATAAGAACCTATTAATTTATTGTAATTTTTAATCAGTGTAAACTAAAAAGGTGCCTATGCTGAATAATAAACCTAAATTGACTCAGACTTATATTTCACAATTGTCTGATAAGTTAGGTATTTATCCAGCAAAAAAATTCGGTCAAAACTTTATGATAGATCAAGGCACAATTATAAGAATTATTAAAGCGGCTAATGTGACTAAACAGACAGCCGTTCTAGAAATTGGACCAGGTTTTGGAGCTTTAACTCAACATTTAATTCAGCTTTGCCAAAATTATTTAGGTGTGGAATATGATAATAAACTATTTAAATATTTAGAAACAGAATACAAGAACCCCGAAGTGAAATTTTTACATTTGGATGCTATGAAATTGTCCGCTTTTTATCAAAATCAAGATAATAAAAATAGCCTTTGGCCGTTTACAAAATTAGTAGCCAATTTACCTTATAATATATCTATTCCTCTATTAATTAGTTATTTTTTGCAATTTCCTAATTTAACTTCAGCCACAGTTTTAGTTCAAAAAGAGATAGCCGACAGAATATTGGCATTTAAGAATTCAGCTAATTATGGTATTCCAGCGGTTAAATTAGCTATTTTGGCTAATACAAAAAAGTTATTTAATATTCCGCCTAGTGTTTTTTGGCCTAGACCAACAGTTAATAGTTGTCTTATTCAATTAGATAAAAAACCGTTATCAGATATTTTGATAGGTGATAATTACGAAGTTGGTTTAGAAAAAATTAATTATATTTTTAAAATAATTGATGGTGCTTTTGCTCATCGCCGAAAAACACTTGCTTCGTCTTTAGCAATTTATTTTAAATTGCCCAAGTTTAAAATAAATCAAACTTTACAACAGTTGAATATTCCTTTAAATGCTCGTGCTCAAGAATTGGATATTGTTTATTTTAAAAAAATCGCTAAACTCATAAAATTAAAGTAAAATAATAATTATGGAAATAGTTAGGATAAAAAAATCACAAGTTAATAAAAGGGTTGATATAGGATTAGCTGAAACTTTAGGTTTATCCCGCTCAAAGATTCAAAATTTAATTAATGATAATCGTCTATTTTTAAAAGGTAAATCTAAAATTACTAAATCTTATATTTTAAAATTGGGTGATAAGTTTGAATATTATAATTGTTTACAAAAGCCCACTAGGCCAGTAGTTGATATTTCTGTGTTGTATAATGATGAGCAAATAATAGTGGTTGATAAACCCACAGGTGTGGCGACTCATCCGGCGGAAAGCTGGATGGGAGCAGATGTTTTTACTTCTTTAGTAATTAATGGATTTCTACCAACTTGTAAAGATTCGCCTTTTACTACTCAAACTAAAGGTGAGGATACTTTAGAGCCATCAGGCATAGTTTCGCGATTGGACGCTGGAACTTCAGGAGTTTTGCTAATTAGCAAAACTCCTGAATCGTATAGTAAAATGATGGAATCTTTTAAATTTCATAAAGATATTGAAAAGCACTATATAGGGGCGGTAGAAAAACATCTTAAACATTCTTATGGTATAATTGATGCCCCTATTGGCAGGTCAAGCCAAAAAAAGTTTCATTTTACTATTAATGCGGATGGAAAATATGCTGTGACGCATTATAAAGTTATTAAGTCGTGGCAGAATTGTCAGTTATTAGATATTAGAATTGAAACTGGTCGGACTCATCAAATAAGAGTGCATTTTTCTCATTTAGGGCATCCTGTTTTAGGCGATATTACCTATGGTGCTAACAGTAATTTGGCTGAGAAGTATCGTTTAACTAGACCTTTTTTACATTCCTCAGTTTTAAAAATAATTCACCCCATAACATGTGAAAAGATGGAGTTTCGGGCCCCTTTACCAAAAGAACTAAATTTGTCATTGGGGTTAATTAATCAAGATAATTTTAAGGATTAAAACAGTTTTATTAATTAGAACGGTTAGATATGACAATAAAATTGATTTAGGGTTTAATAAATTGATTATAAAAAGTTAGTTCAGAAATGGATTCTTTAATATCATCAATGGCTCGATGGGTTTGGTTTTTAGCGAAATCTTTATTATAAACATTAGCAAAAAATAGTTTAAAAGCTGAAATATCTAGCATTCTATAATGTAATCTTTTATCAAGTTTTGGCCAATGCTGAGCTATAAACTTTCTATCTTGATGAATTGAATTACCAGATAAATAGATATTTTGTTTAGTTGAAAAGTTTTGCTTGATAAACTTTAAAAGTTCTTTTTCCACTTCCTGTGTTTGTTTAGTGGCTAAAAAGTTTTGTTCAATTAATTTGTCTCGAGTTTGATAATTAGTTTCCCAAAATTCACCAACCATTCTTTGTTTCAGCAGTTCAGGGTTAACTTTTTGAACTTGTTTATATACGGCTAATTTATTTAGCTGCCAGTCGGTTATAATGGCTGCCACCTCTAATATTTCATCTTTTACAGGATTTAAACCCGTCATTTCTAAATCCATCCATAGTAAAGCAGCTGGGTTTTTAGTGTGGTTTAACATATTATGATTTTAGCATTATTTTTTTATTCGTCTTAGTTTTTTTAAATAAATAATAGCTTTTTTATAAGTAATTATCATTGGTTGAATATAAAAAGATCTTTGTTCCACAGCCATTATTTTTAACATAAATACATAAGTAATTAACATAAATCCACCAATTATAAATAATTGCCAAACTGCTGTCCACCAGCTAGTAAAATAAGTCCACCCTAGAATATGTTTTGTTAGTAGTCCGACAAGAATTGTTGGTAGACTGACAATTATTATTTTGATACTAAAGCCTAGAAGTGAGGGATAAGAAAAATATAGACCTAACTCTTTTTTAATACCTTTAGTAAAGAAAATTAAATCTATCCAATAGGCTAATGCAGCACTAATAACTATTAAAATTGTCCAATTAGCTGGCGTGGTAGTTAAACTAAAACTAGTTACTAAAATTAAGGCTACAACTGCATAGGGTATAGAATATATAAAAACTTTTTTAGCGTTAGAGTTAGCAAAGAAAACCCTTTTCATTAAAAGAATATTGCTAATAGGAATTAGTATAAAAGAAAAATAAATTAAAAGATTACTTATAGCTTCAAATGAATAATACGAGGCGGAGGGGATTAAAACCTCCACAATATGTGGAGCTTCTAAAGCGATTAAAATCCAAGCAAAAACCATAAAAACCGAAATTGTTTTAATTGATTTAATTAATAATTTGGCAATAGTTTGATGACTATTTTCGGCGGCGGCTTTAGCCATTTTGGTAAATAGGGCTGTGGCTACAGACACTGCCACCAAGGAATAGGGTACTATATAAATTGTTACAGCTTGTGTATAAGCAGCATTGCCAATTATACTGGCAGTGTCTGTTACACCTGAGGCAACTGGAGCATCGGAAGCGATTTTTATAAAAACCAGAGCTACAATTTCCTCTAATAAAACTATCATAAATGACCAAAAGGAAATATTAGAAATCTCTCGTAATCCAATACCTTTTAGTCCCAAACTAAATTTAAATTTGAAGTGAGCTTTTTTTAAAGGAATAAACATTAAAATTGCCTGTATAGCAATACCTAATGTAGCAGTTAAACATAATAACAAAATCATTGGACTATTCCATTGCTCTAAATTATTAATTGAATCTATTTTGTAAATATGATAGGTGTAAAAAATAAAGATAGAAAAGCCTATTACAGAAATTATATTATTAGCTACTGGTGCCCAGCCGAAAGTGGCAAAACGGTTTTCAGCTTGTGCCACTTGCCCTAAAATAGTGTAAAGTCCATAGAAAAAAACTTGTGGCATGCAAAAATAAGCTAAAATAATTGCTAAATTAATTTGTTGATCTGTCCAATTAACGCCAGCGAATAAGCGAATAATTAATGGGGCAGTCAAAGTTAAAAGTAAAGTTAAAGTTAAAATAATAATTCCGAAAAGAGTTAATAATTTATTGAGTCTGTCTTGAGAGTTTTTAAATTGTTTACTTTTAATTATTTGGGGAACTAATATAGAGTTTAAAATGCCGCCGGAAATTATAACTAACATAGTATTGGGAATATTATTGGCAATGTCAAAAGCGTTAGCCGCAATACCTGTGGCTCCTAAGGCTGCCACTAAAGCAATAGACCGAAATTGTCCGCTTATTCTAGAAACTAGTGTGCCTAGAGCCAGAATTGATGATTGTTTTGCTACATTGTTGCTAGAGTTTATTTTTTTACGCACTAAAGCTGAGTTTAGTATAACTGTATCGGTTGGCGGTTCGTGAATTTTACGCATCTAAACCTTTTTGTCGTGTTTGAACCAATCTGCGTTTTTTAATGGTTCTAATAATTCCAATTATAAATAAAATTGGCAATAAAATAAAGAAAAATATAGTTCCTACAGTGGTAAATTGAACAAAAATATTAACATTTATTTTGGTGGGATTATTTATAGGCACACCATTTTGACCTTGTAAAAGTAGTTCTAAAGTTGTATTACCATTAGCTCTAGCATGAATGGGAACATTAATTGACTGTTGGGAATTACTTTCAAGTTCCACATTATATATTTCTTTATTGGCGGAAATGTAATTATTGTGAACTAAATATAAATCGAGTTTAATTTTTTTAGATAAAGAGTTTTTTATATTAACTGAAAATTGTACATCACTAGCTAAAATATTTAAAGCCCCACTAGTGTTAATTTTTACGCTATCTAAAAGTGAATTTGTTACAGAATCCATTTGAGTTAATAAATTATTTCTTTGATTTGTGTCGTATTCTAAAGAGGTTGACATTAGTCTAGCTGCATAATTATAAATGAAGTTTTGAGTACTATTATATAGTTTTGTGCCTTCAGAAAAAATAGCAATTTTGTTTAAATTATTATAAATATTATCTATTTGAATAGGCAATAATTGATTTTGATTGATTATTGGATTGGGTAAATTTAATTGTTGAGTGGCTGGCTGGCTTGTTATATCAGATAAGGGTGCAAAATTAATCCATGAAGCTTTTGATAAGGCTTTTGTTAAATTATCTAAATCGTCGTCAGAAAATCGATAAATAGCTGAGCGGTTAAAAACTGATAAAATATTTCGCGAAATAGATGGTAGTTCCATATTTATAAAAGCACTTTCAGCTAAAAAACGGCTAATTCTGCCAGTCGCGGTGTTTTCAGCAAAAGCTTTATTATTAGTTGCTTGTCCAGATAAAGTGGTTGACAATATATTATCGGGTGAGTAAGCCGTTATTTGATCTTGACCATTTGTTAAGGTAATTTTAGGTGAGGGTGTGAAAACATTATTACTAGTGTCATCCCCTAAATCTACAACTGCTGATTGGATATCAGCTAATTTAGTTTGAGTTAATGTTTTATTATCTAATTGACCCTCGTTAAACCAGGCTAAAGTTTTATTAGGATTTTTATATTGTTTGGCGTCAATTAAATTGTAGACTCCTAAATTATCTAGGGTTTTATTATTATGAGTTAAACTAGTTAAATTAATATCATCATATGGTAAATAATAGGTTGGATGATTTTTTAAAGAGTTTTTAAATAAGTTTATAAGTTTAGAATTATTGTTTTGACTTAGAGTTTCTAGGTTGGTTAGTAATGATGGATCTATATCTAAGGAAATATTTTTATCAAAATTAAAAAGTTTGGATAGTTTATTTAAATTTCCACCAGCTGATAGAGATTGTAGAAGAGCTTTATTTTGTTCATCCTCGTTGCTTTTATAATAAGAAGTATCAGTTAGGTGAGTTAGTAAGGAGATGTTTATAGGTTTACTTGGTCGGGCAATACCATCAAAAACTGTGAAAGTCCGTAATGGTTCTATTTGGTTGTCTACATCAGAAATATAAACTCTTTTGGGCCCCCAAATAGTATTTTTATCGAAACCAAAATTGGACATTTTGGCAGAAAAGCTAATTTTTTGGCTTTTTGTTAAATCGTATTTTGGAGTTGTTTGACATGTTGAAAAAACGGGACTATTTACATTATCGCCATCAGACCAATTTTTTAAGGCAAGTCGAGTGGAAATAAAAGTTGAGGGATCAATACAGACTTGAAAAGATAATTTATCTAAAATAACATTATCAGGTAAACTAATTGTCCAAGTCACTGAAAAATTGTTTTGTAAGTTAGAGGTATAGGACAAAGCATCCAGTGAAAGAATATTATTTTGATTTGGGTCAATTCCTATTATTTTGGCTTGGCATACAGATATTGGATAGGTTAAACAACTTATAAATAAAGCTAGACAAAAAATCATTAGTTTACGCATAAATTATAACCTGTTTCTTGTTTATAGTTTTAGCCGATCGAAAAAAAATTTAGCTATTTTTTTCTCAGCCGGGAAGGCTAATAATTTGAATAGTTGTTTTTTATCAACCCAGTTAATATCAACTATATTTTCTTCAAGATTATTAGGTAAAGTCAACCGTCCACTAATAACGCTTAAAGCAAAAAAATGTACGAATTTGTGAATATGATTATTCCCCACATAGAAAGTATAATCAGAAACACCTACTTTTTGAGCAATTCTGGTTTTCAAACCAGTTTCTTCGAAAACTTCTCGCACAGCAGCTATTTCAGGCGATTCATTTGGCTCTATATGTCCTTTAGGAAAAGTCCATTCTTTACGACCTTTTTTAGATTTTTTAGCGATTAAAACAATTTTTGAATTAGCTAAAACTAAGCCACCCGCTGAGTATTCTGTGACTTCTTCGACATTATTAAGATCAACTTTTTTATTTAATTGGTGCTTTGAGACTTTATCAGCTCTTTGAGCATTTTTATATGGATCTGTAAAAGCGTTATTGGGTGAAATATTGGTTTTATTGTAGTTAGGTTTCACAAAAATCTTTTTGGCAAAAAGATCTGGTGACATCATATATTTATTTTATCACGAAAATAGTTTATGGAAATATGGTAAAAAACTAAAGCTTATTTGGTGTAGTTTTAATTTATTTAAAATTATATTTTATTAAAACCTGGGAAAAATCATTTTATGAGTTAGGCCTCCGCCGTTAGTGTGTTCGGCTTTAATAATACCACCGGTTTTTTTAATAATTTCTTGAACAATTGATAAACCTAATCCCGAACCAGATAATTCACTATTACGAGATTTTTCAGTGGTATAAAATCTATCGTATAGTTGACTTAGTTCATTAGTATTAACTCCTTTACCGTGGTCAATTATTTTTAAGGTAATAGTTTTTTGACTTTGTAGGATTATTATTTCTACAGGACTTTTAGCTGGTGTATATTTTTCAATATTTGATAATAAATTAATTAGTAGGCGTTTTATTTGATCTGAATCGGCTTTTATATAAACCGCTGTTTGTTCAGTATTTTGGGAGACTGATTTATTAGCTATATTAGTTTTATTAATAAATATTTTAATAGAGTGATTAAAATCAGGTAGTGATTTTAAAGCACTTTGTAAACTTTCAATAATATTAATTTTTTGATTGGGGGCAGTTTTTTGGGAATCTAAACGAGAAAGTGCTAATAGCTCCTCAACTAATTCTTGCATTTGACAGGCTGAAATCTCGATATTTGTCATATGCTTATCAATATCTTTTATGTCTAAAGTTTTTGCGGTGGTGCCAGTTCTTTTCATTTTGTAGATTTCAGCCTGCCCCTTAATCACAGTCAAAGGGGTTTTTAGTTCATGTGTTACATCTGAAACAAAGTTTTCCTGTTTTTGATTAGTTTGCGTAATTTGGGTTAGTTCATATCTTGATACAAAATAAGTTACTATTCCACCTAAGGTCACAATAAAAATAGTTGTAAAAATTAAATATTTTACTAATGAAGACATTAATTCTTTTGCTACTGTGGCTATAAAGGGATTAGCCATAGTTAATGTGTCAGGTCTAAGTTCTGGAAAACCTAAATGTGACGGGTCAATTCGGGAAATTTGCCATTGCAAATTGGAATAAATAATGTTAGAAATAATAGAATAACCGATTATGGAGCATATTATTAAACCTATAGTTAATCCGCTAACTAGAACAAGAGTTATTCTAGTTTGTAAAAGTTGTTTTGACCACCAATTTTTAATCGCTAACATAATATCCAACACCCCATTTTGTGTGAATTAATTTTGTAAAATTATCACATTCCAGTTTTTTTCTCAAATGTGATATATAGGCATCTAATATTGAGAAGTCATCAGTATATTCTTGATTCCAAATTTGATACATAATATCGTCTTTTGACAACACAGTTTTTTTATTTTTCACCAAATATTGTAAAAGTTTAAATTCGGTTTTGGTTAAATTAATTGGTATAATTTTACCATCTGAATTAGTTCTAGACACAGTCATATTAGCTAGATTTATTTCTAAATCTGCAATTTGCAAAATATCATTGACGGTTTTTTCGGTTGAATTGTTATTTTGAGTTGTGTTATTATTAGAAATTGTATTATTTTGCGTTCGAGAAATAATTGCATTTATTCTAGCCACTAACTCATCTATCACAAATGGTTTAGCCAAATAATCATCTGCTCCTAGTTTAAAACCGTGTAATTTATCATTGACTTTATTTTTGGCAGTTAAAAAAATCACTGGTAAAGTTGGTCGTAAAGCTTTTAATTTTTCAGCTAAAGTGAAACCATCCATATCTGGTACCATAATATCTAAAATAGCCACATCATAATCTTCAAAATCTATAGATTCTAAGGCTTCTAAAGACCTAGCAAAACTAATAACTTTAAAGCCAGATAAAGTTAAAGCTTCAGCCACAGTTTCTCTCAATAATCGTTCATCATCTAAAAGCAAAATCCGATAAGTCATAAATTAATTCTACTTCGTAATTGATTAAATCACTTTGCCAAATCTTAAAAAATTATAAACATCATTTATTTTTGTTCTAGGATTTCTATTTGTATTCGTCTATCAGCTATTTCGTCGCGCAAATTAGCCGCTAGTTCAAATTCTAGATTTTTAGCGGCTTGTTTCATCAACTTATTTAGCTGATTTATTTGGTTTTGTAGAAGTTCAACATTATTTGGCAGTTCGCTAAACTCTTCAGATAAAAGTTTAGTATTTTTAAGTAGTTTAGTATTTTTAATATTTGCATTTTGTTTTTTAAAATTGCCATATTCAGCTAATTTTTCACCCATTAAATTATGAATTTTTTTCTGGATAGTTTGAGGATTTATATTATGTTTTTTATTATAGGCTATTTGTTTGTCACGACGCCGATTAGTTAAATCAATGGCTTCAGCCATAGCTGGAGTTATTTTATCAGCATACATAAGAACTTTACCGTTGGCATTTCTGGCTGCACGACCAATAGTTTGAATTAAAGATGATGGTGAACGTAAAAAACCTTGTACATCAGCATCTAAAATAGCCACTAGGGAAACCTCCGGTAAGTCTAGACCTTCGCGTAATAGATTTATGCCTACTAAAACATCAAAAACGCCTAATCTTAAATCCCGCAGAATATTGATTCTTTCAATAGTTTCCACATCTGAATGCATATAACGAACTCTTATTTTATTTTCTTGTAAATAATCAGTTAAAGCTTCAGCCATTTTCTTGGTTAAAGTGGTAATTAATATTCTTTCATTAGATTTAGTGATTCTTTTAATTTCAATTAAGAGGTCATCAATTTGGTTTTTAGTTGACCGAACTTCCACTGTGGGATCCACTAAACCTGTTGGTCTGATTATTTGATCTACCACAGGAGCCTTTATATCTTTTTCCCAAGCTCCTGGCGTGGCGGATAAATAAATAGTTTGACCTATGGTGTTTTGAAACTCATCCCATCGTAGTGGTCGGTTATCTAGGGCTGAGGGTAGGCGAAAGCCAAAATCAATTAAAGATTTTTTCCTTGAAGAGTCAGCTACTCCCATACCGCCTATTTGGGGTACTGTGATATGAGATTCATCAATAATTAATACAAAATCATCAGGATAAAACGAAAGCAGTGTGCTAGGCGGTTGTCCTGCTTGGCGACCATCAATATGTCTAGAGTAATTTTCAATGCCCTTACAAGTACCTATTTCTTGAATCATTTCTAAATCGTAATTAGTTCTCATTTTGATTCTTTGGGATTCCAGCAATTTATTTCTCGATTCAAAATATTTAATTCTATCAACCAATTCAGTTTTTATGCGTTTTACAGCTTGTGTCATTCTATCTTGTGAGGCTGCATACAATGAGGCTGGAAAAATATAAGCTTGATCAACTTTTTGTAAAATCACACCAGTTACAGGATGCAATTTAGTGATTGAGTCAATAGTGTCACCAAAAAACTCAATTCTTAAAGGGTTGGTTTCATAGACAGGAATTATTTCAACTGTGTCACCCCTTACTCTAAAAGTACCCCTAGTAAAAGCTAAATCATTTCTTTGATAAAGTAAGTTTACAAAATTAGCTAGCAGATTGTCGCGACCAATATTATCACCAACTTTAATTTCGTGCATCATAGATAAATATTCTTCAGGAGTACCCAAACCATATATACAAGAAACTGAAGCTACCACAATAGTGTCAGGTCTAGTTAATAAACTAACAGTGGCAGAATGGCGTAAACGGTCAATTTCGTCATTGATAGATGAATCTTTTTCTATATAAGTGTCGGAAGTCGGTACATAAGCTTCTGGTTGATAATAGTCATAATAGGAAACGAAATATTCCACAGCGTTATTAGGAAAAAAGTCTTTAAATTCGGCCCAAGCTTGAGCTGCCAAAGTTTTATTTGGCTCAATAATTAAACAAGGTCTTTGGATTTTTTCGATAATCCAAGCCATGGTGGCAGTTTTACCTGTGCCAGTGGCTCCTAAAAGGACAACATCTTTAGCCCCAGAATTAATTTTACGAGCTATATTTTCAATAGCTTTTGGTTGGTCGCCTGATGGCGTAAAGTCAGTGACGACTTGAAATTTAGAAGTCACTTTAAAGAATAAATTTGTTCTTCTATTATATCTTTGTGTGATTCAATAACTTTAGCTCTTTTAACTTTTTGTGAGGCGGTTAAAAGCTTATTATGTTCAGAAAAGTCCTCTGGTAAAACTACGAATTTTCTGATAGATTCAGCTTGGGAAACTAAATGATTAATATGATCTACAGCTCTTTGAACCTCTGCTAAAACAGCTGGATTTTTAACAGCTTCAAACATAGGCATATCGCTATCTAAATTATTTTCACCTAACCATAATTTTAATTCGTCAGGGTCTAAGGTAATTAAAGCCGATATAAAAGGTTTTTTATCGCCTAAAACCACACATTGACTAATAATTGGTCTAGAACGTACGCCCTCCTCGAGTATTTGAGGTGAAACATTTTTGCCACCTGCTGTCACAATTATATCTTTTTTGCGACCAGTTATAGTTATATAGCCATCGTTGTCAATTTGGGCTAAATCACCCGTGTGAAACCAGCCGTTGAGGTTAGCTTCTTTGGTTATGTCTGGTAAATTATGATATTTAGCATTAATTGATACGCCTTTTAGTAATAGTTCACCATCGGCAGATGTTTTGGCTTTTACGCCAGGCAGGGCAGTGCCCACAGTTCCTATTTTGGGAGCATTAGGTTTATTCATACAAACTGGAGCTGAGGTTTCTGTCATACCATAGCCCTCAAGAACAGGTATACCAGCTCCTGTGAAAAAATGGATTAAATCTATATCTAATGGTGCCCCACCTGAAACGCAAAAGTCTAGATTATTGCCTAAAACAGCTCTAATTTTAGAATAAATTAATTTGTCAAATATTTGGTGTTTGATTTCTAGAGATAATGATGGTTTTTGTTTATTAGCTTTGATTTGAGAGTATTGTTTAGCCACAGTTGTAGCTTGAGTAAAAACTTTGGCTTTTAGGCCTTTTGAAGCTTTATGAGATGAAGCATTATAAACTTTTTCCAAAATCCTTGGTACAACTAAAACATAAGTTGGCTTAAAGTGTCGCAAATCATCTAAAAGAGTTTTTATAGATCTAGACATTCCAATTGTGCTAGTGCCAGCCACGCCAGTCAATTCAACATATCTGGCTAAAACATGAGCTAGTGGTAAAAACATTAATAATCTGGCGTTTTTGGCTAATAAAATCTCAGAATAGCCTTTACAGCCGTTATAAACGCAAGCACATAGGGCTTTATGAGTTAATTCAACGCCTTTTGGTCGTGAAGTAGATCCGGAAGTATAGACAATTGTGGCTATATCATTATCGTGTTTAGCTGTGCTTCTTTCCATAATTTCGGCAGTGCTAACTGATTCTCCTAGAGCTGATAAAATTTCTACAGCGTGTTTATCAAAAAACCATTTAGGCACATTATCTGGACACCGTAAACCAATTTCCTCATTTTCTATAACAGCATATTTGATATTAGCATCCTCAAAAATGGCTTTAATCTGTTCAGCTGAGTCGGTTTCATATACGGGAACAGGTATTGCTCCAGCTGTCCAAATAGCAAAATCAAATAATGACCACTCATAACAGGTGTGAGAAATAATTGCTACGCTATCGCCGATTTTAACCCCCTTAGCTACCAATCCTTTAGCCACAGCTATAACTTGATCGTAAAATTGTTTAGCAGTAACAATTTTCCAAGCGCCAGCTTCAAAATATTCAAATAAACTGCCATCAGGATCTCTTTTGACTCTGTCTTGCAAAATTGAAAATGTGTTAACTAAATTCATAACATTTTACCTTTCTATTATTATAACTTTTCCCGATACTAAGATATTTGTATTCATTTCTATATATATAATATCACTCAAAATATTTCCAGAGGCTATTATATCATTTTCAATTAATTTTAAATTGCGAATTATGTCTGGTTTAGCGGTAATTGATAGATTTTGTATAGGTGTTTTCATAGAAGCCTGAGCTTGAGTTTTTAAGCCGCGGATTTGAGAAATTATTTCACTGGCATTAGAAAAAATATTAGGTTCACTGTTGTTAGTTTTATTGGTTTTAGTAGCTTCAATATTCGGCGTAATTATAATTTCAGGCCATTTTTGGATATGGATTGATGAATTATGAAACCAAGACCAAGCCTCTTCTGTGACAAAAGGAGTGTATAAAGCAAACATTTTTAAAATAGTGCTTAAAGCTATATAAAGAGTGCTTTTAGCAGAGTTAATTTGTTTATTAGAAAAGGTTTCACCGCCATAAGCTCGATTTTTAACGAGTTCTATATAATTATCACAGAAGTTCCAGAAAAAGTTTTCTATTAGTTCTAGAGCTTTGGCGTGGTCGTATTTTTCTAAAGCTGTTGTGGCCTTTTTAATGGCTATATTGAGTTCCTGTATAAGTGATATATCAAGTTTTTGAGTTAATTTATTAGTTAGAAATAAACTGTCGGCTTTATTTAAATTGTTAGTTCCAATTATATTTAAAACAAATTTGCTGGCATTTAATATTTTGGTGGCTAATTTTCGACCATTTTTCATTTGTTCCTCATCTAAAGGGGCGTCTATACCTAATTTGGAAGTAGCTGCCCAATATCTAACACCATCAGAGGAATATTTAATTAAAAGATCTTTAGGGGTTATAACATTACCTTTTGATTTAGACATTTTTTTTCTATCTGGATCTAAAATAAAGCCAGATAGTGCTGCAGTTTGCCAAGGAAGTTTATTAAATTGTAAATAAGACCTTACAATTGTGGAAAAGAGCCAGGTTCGAATAATATCTTGACCTTGCGGACGCAAATCAAAAGGATAGGTTTTGGCAAATAGTTCAGGATTGCCTAAGATATCATTAGGAATCATAGGAGTTAACGAACTAGTTGCCCAAGTGTCCATAATATCTTTTTCAGCTATAAAACCGTCAGCTTGCCCTCTCTGATTAGCTTTATAACCTTTTGGTATGTGTATTTCTGGATCAATGGGCAGATCCTCATATTGAGGAGTTAATATTTCGTCATATAAAATTTCGTCTTGTGAATTAATTTTATACCAGATAGGAAAAGGCACCCCAAACCATCGCTGGCGAGAAATTAACCAATCACCTTTTAATCCCTCCACCCAGTTTTTATATCTGGCTGCCATATGTGATGGCTTGAAATTTAATTTCTCGCCAGCTCTTAATAATTTTTGTTGTAGTTTTTTATCAGTGCCGCCATTTTTTATATACCATTGACGAGATGAAACTATTTCTAGAGGTTTTTGGCCTTTTTCATAAAAATTAGTCATTCTGACAGTTGGTTCAGGGTTGCCGATTAATAAATTACTGTCTTTTAAAGCCGTCACTATTATGTCTCTAGCTGTAAAAATAGTTTTTCCATTTATCTGTTGGGCAATTTTTTTAGCTTTACTATTGGTTAGCCAATTGACATTTTCGGTGATCAATCGGCCATTCTTAGACATAAGGCTTCTATTTGGCAAAGCCAGTTCTCGCCACCAAATAACATCTGTTAAATCGCCAAAAGTACAACACATAACTAAACCGGTACCTTTATCTATTTCAGCTAAAGGGTGAGCTAGTAAAGGAACTTCCACATCAAATAATGGACTTTTAATGGTTTTTCCAAATAAACTTTTATATCGCGAATCGTCAGGGTGAGCAATAACCGCTACACAGGAAATTAGTAATTCTGGGCGAGTGGTAGATATAATAATTGGTTTATTATTAGAAGCAAAAAAAGGTATAGAATAATAATGTCCAGCGTATTCTCTAGCTTCTAATTCAGCTTGTGCCACAGCTGTTTGAAAGGTTACATCCCAAAGAACAGGTGCTTGTCCTTGATAAGCTTCACCTCTTTGTAAATTTTCTAGAAAAAACCATTGTGCAATGGTTCGGCTACGAGTATCAATTGTTTGATAAGTGTATCGCCAATCGGTGCTTAAACCTAAAAATTGCCATAAATCCTTAAATTGTTTTTCGTCTTGGCTAGATAATTTATTACATAATTCAATAAAGTTTTGACGACTTATTTTTTGATAATCAGCAATTTTAGTTGTTTTGCTTTTATTATTTGTAAGGCGGGGTTGGAAATCTTTTTGATAGTTTTTAGATGGGTCACAGATAACGCCATAGTAATTTTGTACGCGTCTTTCAGTGGGCAAACCATTGTCATCAAAACCCATAGGGTAAAAGACGCTAAATCCTTGCATCCTTTTGTAGCGAGCTATTATATCAGTATGTGTATAAGAAAAAACATGTCCTATATGAAGGGAACCAGAAACTGTGGGCGGCGGTGTATCAATAGAATAAATTTGGGTTTTTTCAACAGACTGATTAAAATAATAAATTTGCCAATTTTGCCATTGCTCAATCCAAGACTGTTCAATATTATCAACAGTAGCCTTTTTAGGGATTGATTTCATAATTTTAGTATAACACCGACAGCATTTTTAACAATTTGTTAAATTGCTATTTGTGGTTAATTTAAATCAATCAAAAAAAATATTTTAATTTATAATTTTTAGCTATTAAATTAAGCTTTATCCCCTTTAAAAATTAGTTTCATATTAGGGGAATAAATAGTTACATCCCTAGGTGAAATTAAACCAGGTAGGCGGTTCCAAGCGTGATTTTCAATATCAATACCTTGGCTTTCCCAAGCAGCCCAAGCTAGTTCAGAACAATACCATTTTTTAGTATTTGGCGAATTCGAATAACTAAAGTATTTGAAAGTATAAGGTTTACCTAATTGAGAAACTTCAAAATTGGCAACAGCTACGCCTTGGGAAAAAGTTGCATTAGGATCTCTGTATATAGATATTTTATTATCATCGACTCTTTGATCATCCAGCACTCCTCTGACTACACCATCAGCTACGAAATGGCTATGTGAAAGAAACATAGATGATTCAATAATGCGAATATAATCTTTATCTAGCGTTGGATCGTGAAAAATACCTTCTACAGTTAATATATGACCGGTTAATCCGCCAAAACCAGTACCCTCAAAAATTACATCGCCAGGTTGGACTTTATTCAATAAATCGTATTTACTGTAATTAGGTACTTGTGGCAAAGTTGTGCCTGTGTTATCATACCAAGATAAATTGCTATAACCAGCACTAAATAACGAGCTGGCTTGAGCTGGTTGTGGGGACACAAACAATGACCCGACCATCATTGCTAAACCTGCTACTATGACTAAAAATAAAGAATTAATCTTTTTCATATACTTATTTTCACCTTTCAATTGTCTATTTATTATAAACTATATTTACCTATTTAAACTAATTAACATTAGTCTACCATAGTTTACATAAATAGTTAAATATAATAACTTGAAAATAATAATTAAATATTTTTTTACAACAAAAAATACTATAGGTTTAGGGAATTTGACTATTTACTATATGTTAAACTATATGTATGCTATACCCTTTGAATAATTTGGTTTCAGATATACCCTCTACGCCTGATTTTTCAAAGTTAGAATTAACTATTCTTGAATTTTGGCAAAATAATGATATTTTTCAAAAGAGTATACAAAATCGTCAAGGTCAAACTGAGTTTGTTTTTTATGATGGTCCTCCTTTTGCTAACGGTTTGCCACATTATGGACATCTTTTAACAGGTTATGTTAAAGATGTTATTCCGCGTTATCAAACTATGAAAGGTCAAAAAGTTGAAAGGCGTTTCGGTTGGGACACACATGGTTTACCAGCCGAATTAGAGGCTATGCGAGAGTTAGGTATCACTAGTAAAGATGAAATTGTTAAAATGGGTATTGAAAAATTTAATCAAGCATGCCAAAAAAGTGTTTTAAAATATACTCAAGAATGGCAAGATTATGTTAATCGACAAGCACGCTGGGTAGATTTTGATAATCAATATAAAACACTTGATTTATCTTATATGGAATCAGTTATTTGGGCTTTTAAAGAACTTTATAAAAAAGGTTTAGCTTATGAGGGCTTTAGGGTTTTACCATATTGTTGGCAAGATCAAACGCCTTTAAGTAATCATGAGTTAAGAATGGATGACGAAGTTTATCAAAACCGTCAAGATAACACTGTAACAGTGGCTGCTAAATTGCAAGATGATGAGGCTTTTTTATTGGTCTGGACGACGACACCTTGGACTTTACCAACTAATTTTGCTGTGGCAGTGGGTTTGGATATAGATTATGTTTTAGTTGAGGTAAAAACTGGCGATTTTGCTGATTATAAGTTTATTTTAGCTAAGGAATTATTATTAAATTATAAAAAACAGTTGGGTAATGATTATCAAATTGTTAAAACTTATAAAGGTAAAGATTTAATAGGTCGAAAATATTATCCTATATTTGATTATTTTACTGACAAAAATAGTGACAATTATGCGGGTGACAAGGCCTGGGAGGTGGTTGAAGGAGATTTTGTTACTACCACTGAGGGCACAGGTTTAGTCCATTTAGCACCTTATGGAGAAGATGATATGATAGTTTTGAATCGGCAAAAAATTAAGCCGATTTTATCAATTGATGAAGCGGCAGTTTTTACAGATATTGTGCCTGATTATGCCGGCAAACAAGTTTTTCAAGCTAATAATTTAATTGTTAGGGATTTACGAACTGCTGCAGGTCCGCATTCTAAACAAAGCGTTAAACCCATTTTAGTTAAAGAGCAGTCTATGGTTCATTCCTATCCACATTGTTGGCGGTGTCGTCAACCTTTAATTTATAAGCCAGTTTCATCATGGTTTGTTAAAGTTACGGCTATAAAAGATAATTTATTGGAATTAAATAAAACTATAAATTGGTTTCCAAGTAATGTTAAAGATGGACAATTTGGTAAATGGTTAGCCAATGCTAGAGATTGGTCTATTTCTCGTAATCGTTATTGGGGTTCACCAATTCCGGTTTGGGTAAGCGATAATCCTAATTTCCCCAGAGTAGATGTTTATGGTTCTTTAAAAGAATTAGAAAAGGATTTTGGGGTTAAGGTTGATAATTTACATAGACCTTATATTGATAAATTAACTAGACCTAACCCCGATGATCCAAGTGGTCAAAGTATTATGCACCGAATAACAGATGTTTTTGATTGTTGGTTTGAATCTGGTGCTATGCCTTTTGCTTCAGTGCATTATCCTTTTGCTAATGCCGAATGGTTTAATAAACATTACCCTTGTGATTTCATTGTGGAATATATTGGCCAAACGCGTGGCTGGTTTTATACTATGCATGTTTTAGCAGGAGCCCTTTTTAATTGTCAGGCTTTTAAAAATTGTTTATGCCATGGTATAGTTTTAGGTTCTGATGGTCAAAAAATGTCTAAATCATTGCGAAATTATCCTGATGTCAATACTATTTTTACTAAAAATGGCTCAGATGCTATGCGTTGGTTTTTGATGTCATCATCAATTTTAAAGGGCGGTAATTTATCAGTTACTGAGCAAGCTATTTATGATGCCACTCGCACAGTTATGTTGCCACTTTGGAACTCATATTATTTTTTCACTCTTTATGCTAATGCGGCAAATTGTCAAAAAGGTTATTTAGCTAAAAAAGTTACAAAATCACAATTTAATAATTTAGATTTTATGGATAAATATATTTTGGCAAAATTAGATAGTTTAATTAGTCAAGTTGATAATTTATTGGCTGAATTTGATATTGCTACAGCTTGTGAAAAGTTTAGGGATTTTTTAGATATTTTGACTAATTGGTATATACGAACTAATCGTGACAGATTTTGGCAAGAGGATACTAAAGCTTTTGACACTCTCTGGACTGTTTTAGAAAGATTAACACGGGCTATATCACCTTTATTGCCTTATGAAGCAGAAATTATTTGGCAAGGTTTAACTGGCGGTCTTTCAGTTCATTTAGCCAATTATCCATCGTCATTATCAATTAATCAAGGGTTAGATGATGAAACTATTAGGGCTGTTGATAAAGTTAGAGAAATTATTAGCGTGGTTCATTCTTTACGTAAAAAAAATAATCTGCGAGTTAGACAGCCTT
The DNA here is from genome assembly GCA_031288055.1 of Candidatus Opitulatrix roisinitermitis. Lineage (GTDB taxonomy): Bacteria > Actinomycetota > Actinomycetes > Actinomycetales > Bifidobacteriaceae > Opitulatrix. The sequence continues at coordinate 24,316 of JAITSD010000054.1, forward strand.
TAGCAGATTTATCAATTATAGTGCCAAAATCAGACAATATTAAACAATTTATTGATCTTATGGCTGATGAATTAAATATTAAAGAAATTAAATTACAATCTTTAACCGATGTTTCAAAAGTTTATTTTGGTATACAAGATAAATTAACTATTAATGCTAGAGTTTTAGGTCCCCGAATTGGTCAGCAAGTGCAAGAAGTTATAAGAGCTTCCAAAGAGGGAGCTTATAGAGTTAGTGATTCGTCTAAAAAAAGGGTTGAAGTGCAAATATCTAATGATCAAATAATTGAATTGGTTACTGGAGAATATATTTTGGAATCTGTTTTAGAATCTCGAAATGGTGAGACAACTGGTAAAGAGCAAAAAGCAGCTAGTATGCTAGATAACGGCGGTTTTGTAATTTTGAATCTATCTTTAAATGATGATTTGATTGCTGAGGGAGATACAAGAGATTTAATTCGAGATATTCAAGATATGCGAAAAAATCAGGGGTTAGAAGTTACAGATAGAATTAAATTAGATTTGGGCTTGCCAGCTAATAAATTAGATTCTATGGCTAGTTTTAAAGATTTAATAGCGGCAGAGACTTTAGCGGTGTCGGTTAATATATTACCAACCACTAAACAGGAGATAAGGCTTGAAAAAGTTTGAACAGCTTATTCCTAAAAGCGTTTTCGCCTTAGGTGAAATATTTTCTAAAAACTCCTTTGAAATAGCTTTAGTAGGGGGGTGCGTGAGAGATCTATTTTTTGAAATTAATTCTAATGATTACGATTTTGCCACTAATGCTTATCCAGATAAAATTATTAAATTAGTTGATAAATGGGCTGATTCATTATGGACTACAGGCGAAAAATTTGGCACAATAGGTGTTATGAAAAATGGTTTAAAGTTTGAAATAACCACTTTTCGTAGTGATAAATATAAAGCTAATTCCAGAAAGCCTCAAGTTATATTTGGTGACACTTTAATTGGCGATTTATCAAGGCGTGATTTCACAATTAATGCTATGGCAATTAAATTACCCAATCTAGAATTGATTGATGAGTTTGGCGGATTAAATGATTTATCGGCAAAAATTTTAAAAACGCCTATTGATCCAGAGACATCTTTTAATGATGACCCTTTGAGAATTATGAGACTTTTTCGTTTTATAGCTCAACTGGATTTTTTACCAGATAAATTAACTATTCAAGCAGCTGGTAATTTAAAAGATAGATTAGATATAATTTCTCGAGAACGCATTTCGCAAGAATTAGAAAAACTGATTATGTCTGATAAGCCAATTAAAGCTTTAGATGCAATGACAACTTGGCAAATTATGCATAAAATTATTCCTGAATTACCAAAATTGAAATTAGAAATTGATGAAAGAGGTCGCCATAAAGATAATTATTGGCATTCTTTAAAAGTTTTAGAGCAAGGCATTATTTTAGCTAAACAGCGAAACTTTGCTGATAATTTAACTATTCGTTTAGCTTGTCTTTTGCATGATATTGGCAAATCGTCAACTAGAAAATTTAACTCCACGGGCAAAGTGACTTTTTATGGTCATGATATAGTTGGTTCGCATTTAGCATATAATCGTTTGAAAGCTTTGCGGTTTAATAAAAAAGTGGTTCAGGATGTGGCTAAATTAGTAAAATTACATATGCGATTTTATGGTTATGCTGGAAGTGTTTGGACTGATTCAGCAGCTAGACGATATGCTCATGATGCTGGCGATTTATTGGATTTATTACATATTTTATCAAGAGCTGATTGCACCACCAGTCAACAAAAATTAAAGCAAAAATTGTCTGCGGCTTATGATGATCTAGAGGCTAGAATTAAGCGTTTGAACAAACAAGAAGAAATTAGAAATATTAGACCATCTCTAAACGGACATGAAATTATGGAAATATTGCATATTAAATCAGGTGCTACGGTTGGCAAAGCTTATAAATATATGCTTAATTATCGGTTTGCTAATGGTGAAATTAGTAAAAGCCAAGCTAAAAAAGTTTTGTTAAATTGGTGGCAAAATAATTAATCTATTAATATATTAGGGTCATTTGATTCAGGCGTGCTTTTAGCCACATCCATTAAAAATTCAGCATTGGTTTTAGTTTTTCTTAGTTTACCAATTGATAAGCTAATAGCTTGTTCTTCAGGCATACCACCTAAAAGTTTGCGTAACTTAAAAATAATTTGTAATTCCTGCGGATGAATTAAAACTTCCTCACGACGCGTACCAGAAGCATTAATATCAATGGCTGGAAATATGCGACGATTAGATAATTCTCTAGATAGCTTAAGTTCCATATTGCCTGTACCTTTAAATTCTTCAAAAATCACTTCATCCATTTTAGAACCAGTTTCCACCAAAGCAGTAGCGATAATAGTTAGTGACCCGCCCTCCTCGATATTTCTGGCGGCACCAAAAAACTTTTTTGGAGGATAAAGGGCTGCTACATCTACGCCGCCTGATAGGATTCTGCCGCTAGGCGGAGCTGCTAAGTTGTAAGCTCGTCCTAAACGGGTTATAGAATCTAAAAGAATTACCACATCTTTGCCTAATTCAACTAGTCGTTTAGCTCTTTCAACAGCTAATTCAGCTACAATAGTATGGTCACTGGCTGGTCTGTCAAATGTGGATGATATAACCTCGCCGCGAACATTTCTTTCCATATCGGTGACTTCCTCTGGTCTTTCATCGACTAATAAAACCATTAGATGTGTTTTTGGGTTATTTATAGCAATGGAATTAGCGATTTGTTGTAATATAATTGTTTTGCCAGCTTTTGGCGGCGAAACTATTAAACCCCTTTGGCCTTTGCCAATTGGAGCTACAATATCAATTATTCTTTGAGTCATTGTGCTTTTTTCGTTAGTTTCTAAGCGTAATCTATCGAAAGGGTATAAAGGTGTCAATTTATTAAAATCGGGTCGTTTAGCAGCTTCATCAATTGTCATATTATTAACAGTTGTGGCTTCGGTTAAGGCTCTATATTTTTGTTTGTTTCTATTTTTGGGATTTTTGGCAATTCCTTTAATGTAATCTCCTTGGCGTAAATTATTTCGCCTAATAAAGCCTAAAGATACATAAATATCATTATCTGATGGTAAATAGCCGTTAACTCTTAAAAAGGCGTAACCTTCAGTAATATCAAGCAATCCTTCAACTTCGCTGAACTCGTCTAGACTTAATTGTAAATCAGTTTCATTTATTTGAAAATCGGATTTATCTTGATTATTTTTGTGTTTTCTTTGTCTAATGCGTCGTTGGTGTAATCTAATAGGTTGTTCATTGTTAAAATTGTTTTTAGCAGAATTATTATTTTTATTAGAATCTTGGTCTTTCTCAGAACTTTGATTTTTGCCAGAGTTTTGTTTTATTTCAGAGTTTTGGCTGCCTTTAGAACTTTGTTCTGCCTTTGCGGTTTTGGTGTCAGTTTGATTAGCATTTTTGGAGTTATTATTGTTTAATTGTTCGACTTGGTAAATAGCGTTAATTATTTCGGCTTTTTTAAGTTTAGCAAAGTCTTTTATTTTTAAATCACTAGCTAGATTTCTTAATTCAGCTATTTTTAATGAGTTTAGACTAGTTTTATCGTTAATACTCATATTTTTCCTTTCATTAATTTGATTATTACAATTAGGTTTAGATTTTAGGTTTTTAAAATCGTGCTAAATCTAAAAATTTAACTTAGAACCTCTAAACCTGGTAATTTTTTTCCTTCTAAAAACTCTAATGAAGCACCGCCGCCAGTTGATATGTGCGAAAATTGCCAATCTTCAAAGCCAAACTTTCTAATTGCGGCAGCTGAATCGCCACCACCAATTACGGTAAATGCACCGTTGGCTTTAGCTTTTATTAAAGCTTCGGCAATAGCTTTTGTACCTTGGGCAAAATTATCAAATTCAAATACACCGGCTGGACCATTCCAGATAATAGTTTTGCAGTTGGCTAAGGTATTAGTAAAGATTTTTTGCGTTTTGGGGCCTATATCTAAACCTTCCATATCATCAGGAATATTATCAGCTGGCACAATTTTTTTATTTGAATTAGATGCAAATTCATAAGCTGCTATAGTATCGATAGGTGTTATTAATTCCACTTGCTTTTGTTGAGCGGTGTTTATATAATTTTTGACATTGTCAATTTGGTCAGTTTCTTGTAAAGATTTACCAATTTTTCCGCCTTGAGCCAGAGTAAAAGTATAAGACATACCGCCACAAATAAGTATTTTATTGGCAATATTTAGTAAATTAGCTATAACACCTAATTTATCGGAAACTTTTGCCCCGCCTAAAATCACAGCTAATGGCCGATTTGGATTTTGTATTGCCGTATTTAAAGCTTCAACTTCTTTAAAAATTAATTCACCAGCCCCTGATGGCAAAAGTTTAGCAATATCATAAACTGAAGCTTGTTTACGATGAACTACGCCAAATCCATCTGACACAAAGATTTGCCCTAATTTAGCATATTCTTTAGCTAAAGCAAATCTTTGGTTATCGTCTTTACTAGTTTCTCTTTTATCAAAGCGGACATTTTCTAATAAAATCATTTCCCCATTATTTAATTGATTAATTTGTTTTAAAGGCTTATCACCAATAGTGTTTTGGCAAAAATTAACTTTTGTATTAGGTAATAATTTATTTAAACGCAAAGCTACTGGTTTAAGCGAAAAATTAGTATCTATTTGACCATTTGGCCGACCTAGATGAGCTAAAATTATAATTTTAGCTCCTTGCTTTATTAATTTTTCTAGCGTGGGTAAGGCAGCTTTTATTCTGCCGTCATCAGTAATATTTTTATTCTTATCAAGTGGAACATTAAAATCTGAGCGAACTAAAACTTTTTTGCCTAAAAGTTCGCCCAAGTCAGAAATTGTTTTCACTTAAAGTTGTTCCCCCACATATTGTGTCATTTCTACCAAACGAGTTGAATAGCCCCATTCATTATCATACCAAGCTAAAACTTTAACTTGTCCATCAATAACTTTGGTTAATTTAGAATCAAAAATACTGGATCTTTCATCTTGCTGAATATCAGTGACCACCAATTCATCTTCACTATATCCTAAAACTTTAGCTAAATCTGAATCTTTAGCAATGGCATCTTTTATGGCTTGATTTACTTCCTCAGCGGTTTTAACTTCCCTTTTAGGAATAAAGGTTAAATCAACTAAAGAACCAGTTGGCACAGGTACGCGAATAGCAAAACCAGTAAATTTGCCCTTTAATTCAGGAATAACTAAAGATACGGCTTGGGCAGCTCCTGTTTTAGTTGGTACCATATTTAAAGCTGCTGCTCTAGCTCGCCTTAAATCTTTATGTGGTCCGTCTTGCAAGTTTTGATCAGCTGTATAAGCGTGAATAGTTGTCATAATACCTGATTTAATGCCAATAGTTTCCTCTAAGGCTTTAGCTAAAGGTGCTAAGCAATTAGTGGTACAAGAAGCGTTAGAAATAATTGTGTGTTTATTAGTATCATAATCTCTATGATTGACTCCTATGCAAAAAGTACCGTCAATATTGCCTTTGGCTGGGGCAGAAATAATTACTTTTTTAGCACCGCTTTTTAAATGTGTTCTAGCAGCATCACCATCGGTAAAATGCCCAGTCGATTCAATTATAACATCAGCTCCGACTTTACCCCAAGGAATTTGAGTTGGATCTTTTTCAGCAAAAGCTTTAATGGCTTTGCCGTTAACATAAACATTATCATTATCATAAGTAATTTCGGCTTTTTGGCCATTAATTCTTAAAGGTCCTAAAAGCGAATCAAATCTTAATAATTGAGCCAAAGTGGCATTATCAGTCAAATCATTAACTGCTACAACTTCTATATCAGCCCCATTAGCTAAGGCTGCTCTATAAAAATTACGACCTATTCTTCCAAAACCGTTGATTCCTACTTTAACTGTCATTTTTACCTTTCATGCTTAACTTTTTCATCTTTTGTTATTTAGTTTTGTTTTGCACCATCTGAGTTTTTGCCGTATCTAGCTTCAAATTTGGCAACCATACCGCCATCATCGAGTATTTTTTGTTTACCTGTGTAAAATGGATGACAAGCTGAACATATTTCAACATTAATTTTACCCGATTTAACTGTTGAGCGAGTTTCAAAGCTATTTCCACAAGTACATGTCACAACTGTTTTAATATATTCTGGATGGATGTTTTTTTTCATTATTTACCTTTCTTAAATTATCTGGGTCGGATTATTATTTGAATTATTAGACAACTTTTATAAACTATCTAATTATTTAAACTATCTAATTATTATGAAGTTGGTGTTTATTTATTATTGCCGTGAACCAGCTAATCTAATTTTAGTATAACTTAAAAAACAAATATTGTCAAATGGGAATAAACAATAAAACTGAATTAAGACTAAATATACTTAGGTTAATTGTCTAATTTTAACTTTAACTCCCCTTAACTTTGACATTTGTAGCATCAGCTCCAGTCCCGTCAATTAACCAATCAACCGAACCCTGATTTTGAGCTAGTATAAAATGTCCGTTCCAAGTTGTGCTATTAAACATATTAGATTTGCTAGCCGTGGAATTAGTTAAATCCGTGCCAGACCAATCAATATCACCGTTTAGTTTAGCTCCCGCAAACATAGATGACATATTTTGTACAGCTTCACCAAATTGGGCTGGTAAAGTTAGGTCACCATTTATAGTAGTGCCATTAAACATATTTGATATAGTGGTGGCATTAACTAAAAAATTATTTCCGATAGTTAAGTCGTTGATTTGGCTATTACTAAATAATGATATAGTTTTACCATTTGGTATAAAATTATCTCCAATGGTTAATTTACCAGTAATTTTGGAACCATAGAACAATGTGCCAACAGAAGTTGCACTTATCATAAAATTATCCCCAATGGTGCAATCATTACCAACTTGAGAACTATTAAACAATGAACCACCAGCAGTGCCGTTAGCCCAAAAATTATCTCCAATGGTTAATTTACCAGTAATTTTAGTCATATTAAAAAATGAACCGAAGCCAGTAACGCCGGGCATAAAATTGTTAGGAATAGTTAAATTACCATTTATTGTGGAGGAAGTAAAAGGGCTGAGAGAACTGGTGTTTTTGGGGAATGTTCCTAAAATAATTAAGTCTCCATTGATGGTTGCAGAACCCATAAGAGACTGAGTAGAGGTAGTATTTTGGCCAAATGTATAAGGTAGAGTTGTATCGCCATTAAATACAGTCCCACCAAATATGTAAAACATATCAGTTGCCGCACTGCCAAATCCATCTGGCAATACAAATCCATCTGGCAAGGCGGTATTATAGAACATATTATTCATATTAGTTGCCACATTGCCAAACCCATCAGGTAACGAAAACCCATCAGGTAAAATAGTGCTAAGAAACATATAACTCATATTAGTTGCCACACTGCCAAAACCAGCAGGTAACACAAATCCATCTGGTAATGAAGTATTGTAAAACATATTATTCATATCGGTTGCCATTGATCCAAATCCATCTGATAAATTTAAACTATTAGAAATACGGCTCTGATTAAACATACTTACCATAGATCTAGTGCTGCTAGCATATAAATTATCTATATTTAGCGCCACTCCAGCTGCATTATTTAATTTGCCTAATAACCAATTAGCATTAACCGGATTAGCAAATACGCTGCCAGGCTCGCCAATA
>JAITSD010000086.1 GCA_031288055.1 Candidatus Opitulatrix roisinitermitis
TCAGTGCTACAATAAACGCTAATATAACTTTGCCGTCCACACTTGGTCAAACCATCACAAATTATAATAATGCTTACGAAATATTTTATGCTTCCACTATTAATGGTAATTTAACCATAGAAAATGATTTTTTACCAAATATTGCTAATACTGAATTCATGTTTGCAAGTGCTAGGTGCAATGGTAATTTAACTATTGGAGATAATTTTGCTCAAAATGCCACTAGTGGCTTCGAAATGTTTTACAATGTAAATGCTGACGGTTCAATAGTTATAGAAAATAATTTTTTAACAAAGGCTACTAATGCAAGCCTGATGTTTTACAATGCTACAATTAGTGGTAACTTCAATGTAGAAAATAATTTTATGCCTAAAATCACCAATATACACGAAATGTTTTATGAAGCTACTTTACCAAATAATTTTTCGTTGCCTGATGGGTTTGGCAGTGTAGCTCTAGACATGTCCCTTATGTTTTTTCGTGCTACTCTACCCACTGAATTTGACCTACCAGATGGATTTGGCAGTGTGGCTACTGATATGAATACTATGTTTTATGGCACTTCATTGCCAGACGGGTTTACTTTACCAGCTGGATTTGGCAGTGCGGCAACTAATATGAATAGTATGTTTTATGGTGCTACGCTAAATGGCGATATTGATTGGTCATGCACTGATTTCACCGCTTCCACAGCTAATAAATCTGGTATGTTTAATAGCACAACTTGGAACGGACATTTTATTTTAGCCCAAAATCAGACTTCGGTTGATTGGTTAATTGACGGGACTGGTGCCACCGCGGCTAATGTGAAAGTTAAGGGGAGTTAAAGTTAAAGTTAAAATTAAAATTACATAAGCAGAATTTATTTTAAACTATCTAATCTAAGTAATCTATATAACACAAAAATATTCGCTCTAAAAATTTTAACCTCTTGCCTTATGTTAGACTTTAGATATGTCAACCCAAGTACTTTATAGGCGATATCGGCCTGATAAATTTGAGGATTTAATTGGTCAAGAACAAGTCACGATGCCTTTACAAAAAGCTCTGACAGCTGGAAAAATCACTCACGCTTATCTTTTTTCAGGCCCTCGCGGTTGTGGCAAAACAACTTCAGCTAGAATCTTAGCTAGATGTTTAAATTGTGCTAAAGGACCCAGGTCAACACCTTGCGGAGAATGCGAATCCTGTAAACAATTAGCCACTGGCGGAATTGGTTCAGCCGATGTAATTGAAATTGATGCGGCTTCACATAACGGAGTGGATGATGCTAGAGCCTTACGCGAACAAGCTGAATTTACCCCAAACCGTGATAGATATAAAATATTCATCTTAGACGAAGCTCATGAAATCACATCTCACGGCTTTAACGCTTTGCTCAAAATAGTTGAAGAACCGCCTGAACACATTATCTTTATTTTTGCCACCACTGAACCAGAAAAAGTTATTGGCACTATTAGATCTAGAACTTACCATTACCCTTTCAAATTAGTTCCTATGACCACCATGGCACCTTTTATCAATGAAATCTGTCAAAAAGAAGACATTACTTTAGAGGACGGTGTTTTGCAATTAGTTTTACGCGCTGGCGACGGCTCAGTGCGTGACGCTTTAAGTATTTTAGATCAGTTATTAGCCACAGCTGATAACAATGCAGTATCTTATCAAATAGCCTATAAATTACTAGGCTATACTCCAGCAGCTTTGATTACTGAATTTGTGACTGCTCTTATAAATAAAAACGGTGAAGAGACTTTTGAATTAACTGCCCAAATAATTAAAAATGGTTTTGCTCCCGAACATTTTGTGGAAGATTTACTAGCTCGCTGGCGTGATATGCTAGCCCTGAGCGTAAATTATAATGCCAATCAATCTATACTGCTTGACACTCCACCAGATCAAATAGATACTGTCAAACAACAATCTAAAACTTTAGGTATAGCTAAAATAAGTGTTTTAGCCGAACAAACTAATTTAGCTTTAGAAAACTTTAAAGGAGCCACTTCACCAGCCATTCAAATTGAACTTTTAGCTGCTAAATTATTAACTAATTTTCTAAATTAATATTTATGGAAAAAGTCATATTAGATTTGATAGAACAATTAGAATATTTACCAGGCATAGGTCCTAAAGCCGCCCAAAGAATTACCTATTATTTATTAAACACTTCAAAAGGAAAGGTTAGTGCTTTACTCCAAGCCATAGCTTTTGCCAAAGACAATATTCAATTTTGCCAAAATTGTGGAAATTATACCGTGTCAAAATTATGCTCTATATGTACAAACCCGATCAGAAATAAATCTCTGATCTGCATTATAGAACAGCCTAAAGATATTATTGGTTTAGAAGCCAGCGGTAAATACAACGGTTTATATTTAGTTTTAGGGGGTCAAATCAGTCCTTTAGATAATATAGGTCCCAACGATTTACGAATTAACTTATTATTGCACAGAGTTCAAACAGACAATATTTCAGAGATAATTATTGCCACTAATTTAAATCTAGAAGGCGAACTTACAGCCAACTATATTAAAGATAAACTCGCCAATAGTAAATCAAATAATCATTTCAAAATCACTCGAATTGCCTCTGGTTTACCAGCTGGTTCAGACATTGAATTTGCTGATGAAATAACTTTGGGCAGAGCTTTAGATTATAGAACCGAAATTTAAATTATTTTTTGCCGCTAATTATTTTTTGCCATTAGACCAGGCCTTAGCCAATTTTTGTCTAATATCTGGCAAAAGTTGAGCTAAAGTCCTAGTTTGGGCAATTAATGGCAAAAAATTAGCGTCCCCAACCCAACGAGGTAAAATATGTTGGTGTAAATGAGCTGACACACCTGCTCCAGCCACTCTACCTTGATTCATACCCAAGTTTAAACCATCTGGATGCAAAACCTGATTAATAATTTTAATAGCTTGACGGGTTAAATTAGTAAACTCAGCCAATTCCCCCTCTGTTAAATCCATATAATAAGGTGTATGTCTTTTAGGCAAAACCATAATATGACCATTATTATAAGGAAATAAATTCATAATTATAAAACAAGTTTTCCCTCTATAAACAATTAAACTATCCTCGTCAGATTTTAACAAAGCTTTACAAAAAGGGCAATCTTTTTTATCAGAGCTAATCGGTTGATTAACGCTACCCCTAACATAACCTATTCTATGCGGTGTCCAAAGTCTTTCGTATCCATCCTCTTGCACGCCTAATTCGTCAATATTCACCAGTTCAACAGTTTTATCCACTTCATTTAATTTATCTGTTCGATTGTCTGATTTTTTAACCATTTTTCCTATCTTTTTGCATTTTTATCTACTTTTTAATATTCTATTTACACTTTTAATCATTTTCACGATTAACAACTTTAGTCACAATTTTAGCAATCGCTTGGTTTACAGACACATTATTTTCTTGTGAACCATCACGATATCTAAATGAAACAGCCTTATTTTTCACGTCATTTTCACCAGCTATTATCACAAAAGGGACTTTTTGTTTAATCGCGTTACGAATTTTTTTACCAAATCTATCATCAGATAAATCTAATTCACACCTAACACCTTTTTTAGTTAAATTATCTAAAATATCTTGTAAATACTGATTAAATTGGCTAGCCACAGGCACACCTAAAACCTGAACTGGTGACAGCCAAGCTGGAAAAGCCCCAGCATAATGTTCTGTCAAAACGCCAAAAAACCTTTCAATAGAGCCAAATAAAGCTCTATGAATCATAACTGGTCGAACTAATTGACCTGCCTCATTTTGATATTTTAAATCAAATAATTCTGGCAAATTAAAATCTAATTGAATAGTTGACATTTGCCAAGTTCGTCCAATAGCGTCACGACACTGTACAGATATTTTTGGTCCATAAAAAGCCGCACCGCCCTCATCTGGCACTAATTCAAGCCCTGAATCCAGTGCCACTTGCCGCAAAACAGCAGTGGCTTCCTGCCAAATCTCATCTGAACCAACAAATTTATCAGGATCTTTGGTTGACAATTCTAAATAGAAATCATCTAATCCAAAATCAGATAATAATGATAAAACAAATTTCAAAAGCGATTTTAACTCATCAGCCATCTGGTTTTTTGAACAATAAATATGGGCATCATCTTGTGTCATACCACGAACTCTTGTCAAACCATGGATAACTCCTGATTTTTCATAACGATAAACTGCACCAAATTCAAAAAGTCGCAAAGGTAATTCCTTATACGACCTAGCTTTATGCCGATAAATTAAATTATGCATAGGGCAATTCATAGGTTTTAAATAATAATCAAAACCTTGGCGTTTAATTTGACCCTTATCATCAATAATTTCGTCAACTCGCATAGGCGGAAACATAGTTTCTTTATACCAATCTAAATGACCAGAAACTTCATATAAGCCGTTTTTAGTAATATGCGGCGTATTAACAAATGAATAGCCATTGGCATAATGCCGTTGTCTAGAATAATCCTCCATAATATTTCTGATTATGCCACCTTTAGGATGAAAAACTGGCAAACCGGAACCAATTTCCTCCGGAAAAGAGAATAAATCTAGCTGTACTCCCAATTTTCTATGGTCTCGTTTAGCAGCCTCTTCCAAACGATATAAATAAGCTTTAAGATCGTCTTTATTAGACCAAGCTGTACCATAAATTCTTTGCATCTGTTCATTGGCTTCATTACCTCTCCAATAAGCACCAGATATTCGCATTAGTTTAAAATTATTAACTAATAATTTAGTGTTCGGCAAATGTGGACCGCGACATAAATCTTTCCAAACTGTTTGACCATGGCGGTCAATATTATCATAAATAGTTAATTCAGCTGCCCCAATTTCAGTTTTTTCTTCATCAGTCACATTGTTTTTTAAATCTAATAATTTTAATTTAAAAGGCTCATTTTTTAACTCCTTTTTAGCTTCAGCTAAACTAACCACTCGGCGTTTAAAAACTTGAGCTTCATTAACTATTTTTTGCATTTGATTAGAAATCATTTTTAAATCATCAGGTGAAAAAGTTTTATCTATTTCAAAATCATAAAAAAAGCCATCCTCTATAACCGGGCCCACGCCCAAATTAACCTTTTTATATAATCTCTGCACGGCTTGAGCCATAATATGCGTAGCTGAATGTCGCAAAATTGCTAAACCGTCAGCTGAGTCAATTATCACAGGCTCCACTTTATCGCTAGATTTAATTTGGGCATAAATATCTTTAACTTTGCCATTAACTTTAATGGCAATTATTTTTTTATCTTCACCAAATAAATCTAATCCTGTTTTAACCATAGTTCCGCACTTTAACTTTTCATCTGCTTGTTTCAATCATTTAATTTTTAATCCTCATCAAAATTAGGGTTTTGTTTTAACCAGTTCTCATATTCAGCTTTATATTTATCAAATTCGAGCGATGAATTAGTAAATCTAGTATCGCCCGTTTTTAAGTTTACTGTACAAAAATAAATCCAATCGCCCTCTGGTGGATTAATTACCGCCTCTATAGCATCTTGTCCGGGATTTGAGATAGGCGATGGCGGTAATCCAGCATGTATACGGTCATTATAAGGATTAGTGTCGTCATCTAATTGGGCTTTAGTTAAATTCATAGCGTTAATGCCTAAACCATAAGCTATAACAGTATCCATCCCTAAAAGCCCGTTTGTGGATTCAGTACTTAACCTATTATCTATAACTCTAGCCACTTTACCATAGTAATCATGACCAGAAACCTCTTTTTGAACAATTGAGGCTTTAGTTAAGGTCTCTTGCCATCTATCAGATGGTAAATTATGCGACTGTAGAACCTCT
>JAITSD010000059.1 GCA_031288055.1 Candidatus Opitulatrix roisinitermitis
CGAGTTGGCAGGGAAGTCTCAGCAAAAATGCCTGTCATATCGGTTGCCACACTTCCAAACCCCGCAGGCAGTAAAAAATTAGTTGGTAGTGAAGTCTTGGCAAATGCACTTGTCATATTAGTTGCCAAACTTCCAAACCCCGCAGGCAATGAAAAACCAGTTGGCAGGGAAGTCTCAGCAAATATGCTTGTTATATCGGTTGCCACACTTCCAAACCCCGTAGGCAAAATAAACCCAACTGGCAGGGAAGTCTCAGCAAATATGCCTGTCATATCGGTTGCCACACTTCCAAACCCCGCAGGCAAAATAAACCCAGCTGGCAAAGTGGTACCTCTAAAAGCATATGATATATTAGTCGCCGTATTTCCAAACCCTGCAGGCAGCGAAAAATTAGTTGGTAGTGAAGTGTTAGCAAATATGCCTGTTATATTTTTCACATATTTAGTAAATCCGTATGGTAATATAAGTCCGTTAGGTATTGAGCTATTGGTAAACATCCAGTCTATATTTATTACACTTGATCCAAAATTTGACGGAAATGAGAATCCTGTAGATAGCGTAGTACTTTCAAACATACCGCTCATATCAGTGACATTGGATCCAAAATCGTTCGATAAGTTTAGTTTGGATTTTATTTTACTACCGAAAAACATAAATGCCATATTTTTAATAGAATTAGTATTTAGATTAGTTAAATCTATATCAGCTTCAATAGGTTTTGATAAATTAGCCAATAAATAAGAGCTATTAGGATTGGCAAAAACTCCACCTATTTCACCAACAATAATTTCATTATTATTGTTACAGGCTAAAATACCGCCTCTACCGTCGGCTGACACATCAGTTGGACTTGTACAAGTAGGTAAAGTGTTTTGCCATGAAATCTTAGTGATTTGGTTTCTGTTTGGACTAAACATACCTAAAAAGGTAGCTGGATTATTTTTTTCAGTTTTTAAATAAGCATTTAAATTTAAAGTGCTAGCAGCTTTTTGCAAAAATAAAACCATTTGTTGTCTGGTAGTGTTATATTTTGGACGAAAAACTGTATCGCCAGCTTTAGCACAAGCAGGGTCTGGATTACCTTTATTGGTACAAGTGTATCCAGCAGTAATATTGTTTTTAACTAGCCAAGCGATAGGTGTGTCTTGTCCGCTAGCCATTATTTGGTCTTTATCATTAAAATTGTTTAAGTAAAAATTGATTTCTGATTTAGGTATAGCTGGTGAGGAAGCAAATTTATATAAAAACGATGCCATTTGTATACGAGTAACTTTACCTTCAGGATAATAAACTAAATCACCCTTTTTAGCACAAGTGATAACTGGTTTACCTTTAGCTGTACACGAATAACCAGCTGTAATGCCTTGAGTGGAAAGCCAGTTAATATCTGTCTTGTGAACTGATTTAGAAATGTCAGTAAAATTGGTTGGCGTGCCTTGAGTAGTTGGATTACCAGCTAATTTATGGAAAAAGGTGGCCATTTGTCCGCGAGTGGTGGGTGTGGCGGGGTGAAAACCGCCATCTGAATAACCGGCTGTTATACTATATGAAGCAGCCCATTTAATTGCTGTTTGAAAATTGTCAGATAAATTAGTAATATCGTTGAAGCTACTTGTTGTTGAAGTTGGACTTAAAGCAACGGAAACAGGCGTGGAGGATTGGCTAGCTTCGCTTTTATCATTATTAACTATTGTGTAAACATCAGCTTTCCAATTGCCAGTTGACAAATTATTAAATGTTACATTAGTTGTATTAGAGTTAATATGATTGATAGTTTGTGACACACTAGATATATTATTTAATAAATCAACTTGATAAGTATAATTAGATGGTGGTGAAGTAGGCGGTTTCCAGTTAACTATAATTGAATTGTATTCACTCCCTCGAGTAATTGTGACATTATTAGGGCTAGGAATATTATTAGAAGTGAAGTTATTATTTTTAACTGCCTGATTTGTTATATTATCATTTTTATTATAAGTAATTTTGTCTGTAGCATGAGCAAATGGTATAACAGCGTTTAATAAAAAAATTAAACTCAGTGATATGCTCAAAAACCCAATAGCCCAATTTTGAAAATATTTTTTTATTGTTTCTACTTTTAAATTTTTAATTTCTATACAATTTTTTTTAATCATTTTTTATTCTTTCCTAATATATTTATAAATTTCTTGTTCTCTTATAATTTTATATTTAAATAATTTCTATGATTCTATATTTAGATAAACCTATAGATAGGTTACTACATTTTCTAAAAAAATCAAATATTTATCAAAACTAATAAATTAACAAAATATTATGATTCTGAAAATTCATTATTAGTTATCCAAGTTGCATTACAAATAAATCGCGTGCCTGCTTCATAAATGCTAGAAGAATTGATTGGTTGAAACTGTAAAGTATTAGAATTATCTAAAGATAATAAAATGGTATTACTGGAATTATTTGCTTTAAAAACTATACAAGGAATTTTTAAAGTACCACCACCATATTTTTTCCAACCGTAAGGTATATTCGCAAAGATCATATTAGTATTTAATTGTTTAATTAATGTAATATCAATTATTATTGTGACTTGATAACCTGTACGAATAACAGAAGCCATATGACCGTAATTACCAATTTCGTAATCTTCAGCAGTATCAAAATATTCTTCATTTGGAGTCAAAGTATAAAGGAAGTTTTTTACAGCTGTATCGTAAACACCCTTGGCACTAGGATATTGAGTAGTAGTGGATGCTGAGGATGGTGAAGTTACTTTATTGCCAGTATATTCAGCTTGTAAATTATTTCTAGCTCCACTGGCCGAATTGCTTCCGGTTCCACCTTTAGCCACTGGCAAAACTGTTGAACTAGATGAGGCGTTGGCTTGAGTAAAACAGCCGTTAATAAATCCTAAAACAACTAGTATAAATACACTAACCATAGTTCCTAATTTTTTAAAGTTATATGAACAATTCATTATTAAAATTATTCCAAAAAAAAACGATTAATAGTTTAATATTTTTTCTAATAAAATTGTTATTTTTGAAAAATTATATTTTTTACAAAAATAAAGCCTTGTGATAGTCTAGTAAAAGAGGCCCTATAGCTCAGTTGGTTAGAGCGCTGCCCTGTCACGGCAGAGGTCGCCGGTTCAAGTCTGGTTAGGGTCGCTTTTTTTAATCTAAAATAAGCTCTAACCAACTTCAGTTTTGAGCTTTTTTATAACACGCAAAAAAATACTACAATTACTTTTTAAAAAGGCATAATTAAAATAAAAGGGGAAAATGTTTAAATATAAAAAAGTAAAGTTTAGCGTGAAAACGGGTGATGGAGGAGTAACTGTGGTTTCTCCAGAAGAAAGACTTGGCTGGGGAAAGACCATAGCTTTAGGTTTGCAGCATATAGTAGCTATGTTTGGAGCGACTTTTTTGGTGCCTTTGTTGATTGGTTTCCCACCAGCTACAACGCTATTTTTCACTAGTATTTCTACGGCTTTATTCTTGCTAATATGTGCTGGCAAAGTCCCAAGCTATTTAGGTTCGTCTTTTGCTTTAATAGCACCAGTCACAGCCACTGTTTCTTCTAGCGGAGGGCAGGGTAGTGCTATATTTGGCATTTTATGCACAGGTTTGCTTTTAGCGTTGGTTGGCGTAATAGTTCATTGGGCTGGTGTAAAATGGATAAATATTTTAATGCCGCCAGTGGTTTGCGGTTCAATTGTGGCGTTGATTGGGTTTAACTTAGCGCCATCAGCTTGGAGCAATTTTGACAAAGCTCCTATAACGGCTTTTATAACACTGGTATTTATTATATTTTTTGGAGCAGTTTTTAGACGGGGGAAATTAGCTATAATTTCTCGTTTGTCAATTCTTTTGGGCGTTATAGTGGGATATATCTATGCTGTTAGCGCCGGTCAGGTGGAGTTTTCTAAAATAAATGATGCTAAATGGTTTGGTTTGCCCGAATTTTCCGCTCCAACAGTCAATTTTGGTGTTCTTTTAATGTTTTTACCCGCGGTATTTGTTCTTATAGCTGAGAATATCGGGCATATTAAATCTATATCAACTATGACCGGCAAAAATCTAGATAAATATTCAGGTCGAGCTTTGTTAGCTGATGGTTTAGGTACAGTTTTGGCAGGTTTAGGCGGAGGTTCAGCCACAACGACTTATGCTGAAAACATTGGTGTTATGGCTGCCACTAAGGTTTATTCAACTGCGGTTTATTGGGTGGCGGCTGTTGGTACTATGATTTTAGCATTATGCCCTAAATTTGGTATAATTATATCTACTGTACCGGCTGGGGTTTTAGGAGGAGCGGCCACATTGCTTTATGGAATGATTGGTATGTTAGGCGTTAGAATATGGATGGAGAATAAAGTCAATTTTGCTCGTATGGAAAATATTACTGTGGCAGCCGTTACCTTAGTGATAGGTATTGCTGATTTTACTTTCACTATTGGTGATATAACTGTGGGTGGAATAGCTATAGGTTCTTTGGTTTGTATAGCATTATTTCATATTTTGAAAGTTTTTTATGGTTTTAATAAAGATTTTGATAAACTTGGTATAACGCAAGGGCAAGAGTCTTATGAAGCTTATGATACATATGGGGTTTAAATAAAGCGTTGTTTTAGATAAATAGTAAACAATTTATGTCTAAACTCTTTAATCTTTTAAGTAAAAATAAATCTATATTTTTTTTATATACTTGTTTTTTAGGTTTGGCCATATGTATAGCAACCCTTAGATTTCAATGTTCGCCCTTTTGGACAAATTCTAGTCATTCAGATGTTTGGATTTATTCCGAAACAGGCAATTCATGGGCTCAAGGAATTATTCCTTATAAAGATATTTTTGAAGTTAAAGGACCGGCTTTTTATTTACTTTGGCTAGTTTTTTCATGGATTAATCCGTGGTCTATGACGGCGCCATATATTGCTTTGATCGTTATATATTTTTTAAC
>JAITSD010000055.1 GCA_031288055.1 Candidatus Opitulatrix roisinitermitis
GTTATGTCCAAGCCACACCCACCTGTTATAGCATCCATTAGAACAGTTTTATAATTTTTAGCTAAATAAAGACCTAAACAAATTGAAAAAATAGTGCTACCAATACCGCCACTTGCACCGACTACGCCAATAGCTTTACCTTTAGTTGTATTATCGTTTTCCCAGTCATTGATTTGACTTGTCCAATTAGTTACTGGATTATATTCGGTTTGTTGAATAGGTTTTTGACAAGTTTCAAATATTTTATTAGTATTATTAGCTAGATTTATATCTGGTAAGTTAATATCTACTAAATTAGAATTATCATTTTGAAATAAATGACGCGGTTTGGCATTGTCAAAAGAGTTGCTAGTAGTTAAATTAGAAGGCTGATTTTGGTGATAATATCTTAGGTCATCAGCCACGGGTAATTTATCATCCATATATAAAATATATATGTTTTAATGTATTTATAAATTGAAGTGAAAGATTTGTAAAAAACAGGTTATTGTTGAAAACTATTATCTTTACCTTATTTTACTGTGATAAGCTATAATATACATTAGATTATAATAATATTCTAGAAAGGTATAATAAAAGGAATAGTATGAGTTTTCTGGATAAATTTGAACAATCATCTGAAAAAATGTTTAATAAAATATTTTCCAGGTTTAGTGGCAAAGAACTAAAGCCTGTTGAATTAGTGACCGCCTTAAAAAAGGAGGTTGATTCTAAAATAGTATCTATTTCATTAGACAAAAAAATAGTACCTAGCCAATACCACATAATTTTATCAACAGCCGATTTTGATACTGTGGAAAGTTGGGGTTCAAATAATTTCGCTGATGAATTAGCTATGGAAATATCTGAATATGCCACTTCACAAGGTTATACTTTTACTTCGCCAGTTAAGGTTATTTTTGAGGAAAATGTTGAGTTAGAAAAAGGTAATTTTAAAATTATGTCACCTAAAGTTTCCCAAGATGAACATGTGGTTATATCATCTCCTAGTAGCGAATATATGATAGATGTTAATGGTAGGAGATATCCTTTATCTAAATCAATTACCACAGTTGGTCGTTCGCAAGACGCTGATATAGTTATTGATGATACAAGCGTTTCTAGAAAACATATTCAATTTAAAATTACTCCAGAGGGAGTTATAGTAAAAGATTTAGGTTCGACTAATGGTATGAGGGTCGAAGATCATTTAACAGCTGATGCACTTTTGTTAAATGGTAATACAATTACTATTGGTCGTTCAAAAATTATTTTTTGGTCAAAGTAGTTTTATAGTTTTATAAAATGGATACTTAATTAACAGTGGTTAATTCAGTAAATTATCCAGCTTGGGCTGAAGTTGATTTAGAAACTATAGTAAATAATGTTAAAAGTATTCCTAAATTAGTTGGTCAAAAGCCAGCTATATTAGGCGTAGTAAAGGCCAATGCTTATGGACACGGTCTTTTGCCTTGTGCTTTAGCTATGCTGCAAGGAGGTGTCACCTATTTGGGCGTGGCACAAGTATCGGAGGCTATAGCTTTAAGACAAGCGGGAATTACAAATAAAATGGCTAAAATCCTAACTTGGCTTTATTCGTCAAATGCCCCTTTTGATAGAATTATTAATTTAGATATTGAAATTTCTGTGGGGTCTTTTTGGCAATTAGAAAAAATTGTTCAAACTGTTAAAAAGCTACCATCTAAAACTAAAGCTAAAATACATTTGAAAATGGATATTGAATTTGGTCGAGATGGTTTTAATCCTGAACAGTATGATAATTGTTTTAAAACTGTTTTAAAACATATTGCTTTTTTAGAAGTTAAAGGTCTTTGGACACATTTTGCTATGGCTGATATTCCTGAGAATATTGCTAATAAAAAACATTTGCAAGCTTATAACCTATTTGTTAATAAATATATAGATTATTTTGGGGATAGTAATTTACCTTTACGGCATATTGCTAATTCGGCTATTTGTTTAACTCGTCCAGAATTAGCTTTTGACATGGTGCGTCCTGGTATTTTAGCTTATGGGTTAAAAACTATTGATTCTATAGATATAAACAAATTAGGTTTTGTGCCAGCCATGTCTTTAATGGCATATTTTTCTACGATTAGGGAATATCAAGACGGTCAAGGTGTTTCTTATGGTCATAAATATAAACCCACTAAAGCCACTAAAATAGGTGTTGTGCCTTTAGGCTATGCTGATGGTATAAGATGGACAAAAAATAATTATTTAAAAACATATTCCTTTACTAGAGATGATTTAATCAATAGTGTTGGTGCTATTTGTATGGATCAAACATTATATGATTTAGGATCTAATGCTTTAGAACAACCAGGCGACAAAGTGGAATTTTTTGGTGTGGGTGAAAGTTTAGTCAATAGGCAGAAGTTAAAAATGCCGAGTTATTTAACTAATGAGGCTAAAAATAATTTTGAGACTAAGAATATTAAACGTTTAACAGCTGATGATGTGGCAAATATGGTCGGGACTATCGGTTATGATATCGTAACTTCTGTGGGACAAAGGATTCCTAGGATTTATAAAAATAAAGCTATTTTGGGAAGTTATGAAAAATTACTCAAATAAACTTTATAATCAAAAAATAGCTAATTTAGAGCAATTAGATAATTACACTAAAAACTTGGTGGATAATATTAAACTTGGCGATATTTTATTGTTAATGGGTCCACTAGGAGCTGGTAAGACCACATTTGTTAAATATTTGGCTAAAAATCTTGGTATAAAAGATATTATAATATCTCCCACATTTACTATTGCTAGAAATTATAAAATGCCATCGGGCAATTCAAATGATAAATATTTTATTCATATTGATGCTTATAGATTAGGTTTATTTAATAATTATTCAAATAATAAAAAAGATTATCAAAAGTCTATTTATGACAGCTTAGAGTTATTAGATATCCCTTCAAATTATAAGAACTCCATAATAGTTATTGAATGGGGCGAAATAGTTAAAGAGTATTTAACTAACTTTTTAGCTGATAATAATATAATTTATGTAAATATTAATCGAACACGGGGTAGTCAAGCAGATGAAACTAGAACTATTACTATAAATAAACGATTAGCAGAATAATGACGTTACAATTAATAATTGATTCTAGTTTTAATTTTATGATTGGATTGCTTGATTTAGATACGGGTAAAGTGTTGGATTATAAAACAAGTTTATCTGATAAAACACATGTGGAGGATATTGTGCCAAAGGTAAAAAAAATAATTAGTAATAGGCAGCCTATTTCATCAATAAGGGTTGGTGCTGGACCAGGGGCTTTTACAGGTTTAAGAGCTGGAATAGCAGCAGCTCAAGGTTTAGCCTTTGGGTTGGCGGTACCAATTTGGGGATTTAATAGCCTTTTAGCTCAGGCTATATCGGTTAATTCAGCAGAGGTTTTAATTATTAATAATGCTCGCCGAAAACAAGTTTATTGGGGTCATTTTGTAAAAACTGATAATAAATATCAACAAATTGCTTTAGATATAGATGATGAGTCAAAATTAGATATTTTAAAATCTAAAGCGGGTATATTTATAGCTGGTAATATGACTAATAATAAAATAGATACAATTAGGTTTTTAACTAGCGTAAACTTGTGTCCTAAAATTAGTTTAAAACCCTTATATTTGCGACAAGCTGATGTTGGATAATTCATTAAAAGATAGAGGTTTTACAACTAAACGAGTGTCTAATGAAATTTTTAATATAGAACAAAAGGTTTTTGCTAAACCGCATAATTATGGCGTGATAGAGCAAGCTGTAAGCGATGCCAATAAATTATTTTATTTACAGATTAATAATAAAAGCCAAGTGATTGGTTATGCTGGGCTTATAATAACTCCTGACTTTAATGATATTTGGTCAATTGCAGTTGATCCGAAATGGCAACATTTGGGTTTTGGCTACAAATTAATGAATTGGATTTTAACTATTTCAAAGAACAAAAAAGTTTTTTTAGAAGTTGATATAAATAATTATAAAGCAATTAATTTATATAAAGATTTTGGTTTTGTAATTATTGATAAAAGACAAAATTATTTTGCAACTGGCGTGCCAGCCTTTATAATGACTAAAACATGTTAGACTTTAATTATTATTTGATTTTCGGCATTTTATAAATGCTACCTTAGCTCAGTTGGTAGAGTATGTCACTCGTAATGACAGGGTCGCGAGTTCGATTCTCGCAGGTAGCTCGTGGTTGATATAATAGTTGGTTTGGCTAGATATTTATATTTAGCTTTTTTGTGGTTATTTGTGATTATAATAATTTTCAATCTAAAAAGCCAAATAACTATAAAATCAAAAAAAAATAAATTATCAAATGTTGATAAAAAATATGTTTTACAAGTGGTGGAAGGTTCTCAAATTAATAAAAGCTTGCCATTAGATAATCGTGATATAACGGTTGGTAGGTCTGGTGATAACGATATTGTTTTAAAAGATGATTTTGTATCGGCTAAACATTTGAAAGTTTATCGCGATGGTAAAAAAATTTATTTAGAAGATTTATCTTCCACAAATGGCACCTTTATAAAAGGTAAAAGAGTTTATGGTATAAATGAAATTAAGATTGGTCAATTATTTACATTAGGTACAAATGGCTTAGAAGTAAGGATGGGGTAAATGCGTTTTGAAGCAGCAGCAGTTAGTGATATAGGTTTGTCAAGAAGTTCTAATCAGGACTCAGCTTATATATCAAATAATTTTTTATTAGTAGCTGATGGTATGGGTGGATATGCTGGTGGCGATTTAGCTAGTAAAATAGTAGTTGATTTTTTGTCGGATGTAGATTTTCTTTCTGTTAAAAGTCGCGAAGAATTAAAAGAGACGATTATTGATTCTTTGGAATCAGCTAAAAATACTTTTGGCAAGTTAATTGGAGCAAATCCCAATTTAAATATGATGGGTTCAACTATAACTTTTTTAGCTTTAGCTGGTAATGATTTGCTTTTAGGTCATGTGGGTGATTCTAGAGCTTATAAGTTTTCTGGCCAAAAATTGGTTCAATTGTCACAAGACCACACAGTAGTTCAACAGTTAGTCGACTCTGGAAAGTTGACTTTGAAAAAGTCTAAAAAAAGTCATTCCAGACATCAATTAACTCGTGTTTTTGGTTTTTTTGATATAAAAACCAATCCTGATATTGAATTTTTGCCTGTTAAATCGGGTGATAGATATATTTTATGTTCTGATGGTTTAAGTGCTTTTGTATCTGATAAAGTTATTGCTAAAGCTTTATCTAATTTCCCCGATAATACACAAGCCAGTGAAAAATTAGTTGAATTAGCTATGCGTAATGGTTCAACTGATAATATAACTGTTATTATAGCTACAGTTTTAGATAATAAAGATGAGGTTTTGTTAAATCAAAAATTTGGTTCAGCTGCTAAGCAACCGCAAAAGCATAAACAAGTTCAAAATAACGGTCAAATTCAAAGTTCTGATCAAACTCAAAACCTAGATAAAACTTTTCAGTTGGCTAAATCTAAAAACCCTAATCAAAATAATAGCGATGATGAAGTTTCACTAAAGAATGATTTAAAAAGCAAAAAGGCAAAGGTTCAACCTAAACCGTTTTGGAACATTTTCGGGTAAATAGTTTATTAATTTCAAGTAAATAGTATGGCTGAAAAAACTAAATTACCATCTAGGCTTTTAGAAATAGGTCTTTTGGTAATAGTTGATATTGTTTCGGCAATAAGTCTTTGTTTAACTGATTATAAAATTACCGGTGTCGTTGGTAAAAAGGTTATAATTTTTATCTTGGGGTTTATTCTAATAAGTTTGTTTTGGCATATTTTATTGCGGCGAAAATTACCTTATTGTGATCAAATGATTTTTCCACTAGTTTTGCTTTTGTCCACAATAGGCTTGACTATTATTTACCGTATAGAATTACCTAGAGCTCGTTTAGGGTTAGATGGTTATGGGAATATCGCTACTATGCAATTTATTTGGATTATTTTATCAATGATTTTAGCCGGCGGTTTAATTATTTTTTTAAAGGATTATACAAAGTTAAGAACTTATATTTATACTTCTATGGTGGTGGGTATATTGCTTTTAGTTTCACCAATTTTACCATTTATAGGAGTAT
Source organism: Candidatus Opitulatrix roisinitermitis (assembly GCA_031288055.1). Classification (GTDB taxonomy): domain Bacteria; phylum Actinomycetota; class Actinomycetes; order Actinomycetales; family Bifidobacteriaceae; genus Opitulatrix. The sequence continues at coordinate 6,111 of JAITSD010000055.1, forward strand.
CAGTTAATGGGGCTCAGTTATGGATTAGTTTGGGAGGCATAACTGTTCAGCCAGCTGAATTTGCTAAAATTTTTTTGGCAATTTTTTTTGCGGGTTATTTGGTGGAACGAAGAGATGTTTTAGCTTTGGCTGGACCAAAAATTTTGAATATACGTTTTCCAAGATTTAAAGATTTTGGACCAATTTTATTAGTTTGGGGTTGTTCCATAGGCGTTTTGATTTTACAGCACGATTTAGGAACATCGGTTTTATTTTTTGGTATGTTTATTTGTATGCTTTATATAGCTACTGATAGGCCATCGTGGTTGGTTATTGGCGGGGTTTTGTTTATGGTGGCTATTTTTATAATTTTATCCTTTTTCCCTTATGTAGCCGCTAGATTTGATATTTGGTTAAATCCTTTTTCGGATGATGTTTATCAAAGATCTCCTGGTGGTTCAGGACAAATTGTTCAGGGTCTTTTTGGCTTGGCTTCAGGTGGTTTATTTGGTACTGGCTGGGGTTTGGGACACCCAGGTATAACGCCTTTTGCTGATTCAGATTTTGTTTTTACTTCTATTGGTGAACAGATTGGTTTAACTGGCATTATAGTGGTCTTATTAGCTTATTTAATTTTGTGTGTTAGGGGTATAATTATTGCTAAAAACGAATTATTTGGTTTTGGCAAACTTCTGTCATCAGGTATAGCTTTTTCTATAGCTTTACAAGTTTTTGTGGTAGTTGGTGGCATCACTTTAATAATTCCTTTAACTGGTTTAACGCTACCTTGGCTAGCTAGAGGGGGGTCTAGTTTAATGGCTAATTGGATATTTATAACTATTTTGTTAATTATTTCTAATTCAGCTAATTTATCTAAATTAAGAGATAGTCAAAATCAACTCTTAGAAAGTAAATGATTTAGTAATGTACAAATATACACTAAAAAAAGGAGTAATTTTGTGAATAAACAAATTTCACGAGTCGGATTATTGATTATGTTTCTAATTTTTGTTCTAATTAGTAGTTCCACCTATTTTCAATTTTTTGATGCTTCGGCGTTAAATGCTGACGCTAGGAACACTCGTCAACTATATAATGAATTTGATCACCAAAGGGGTAATATTTTAGTGGATGGCAAAGCTATAGCGTATTCAGTAAAATCAGATGATGAGTTTCAATATCAGAGAAAATATTTAGATGGTCAATTATATTCAGCTGTGACAGGTTTTTATTCTATAGCTAACCGTGCAGACCGCGGTTTAGAGGCAGCTATGAATTCTTATTTAGATGGTTCAGCTAATTTATTTTGGTTGGACCAAATTATTAATAATATTATGGGTAAACCTCAGCAGGGTGGCTCAATAGACACCACTATTAGTTCTAAATTGCAAAAAGTGGCTTGGGATGCTTTAGGTGATAGAAAAGGAGCTATTTTAGCTATGGATCCTAGAACAGGTGCTATTTTAGCTATGGTTTCAAAACCTGCTTTTAATCCTGAAGATCTAGCTATACATAATTCTAGTCAAGCTGCTCAGATGTATAGTAAATTAGCTGAAGGGCAAGATAGTTCTTTGATAAATAAAACTATTTCAGCTCTTTATCCACCTGGCTCAACTTTTAAAGTAGTAGATTCAGTAGCTGCTATTTCCACGGGGAAATATACTAAAGATACTGTTGTGCCATCGCCGCAATTTTATCGTTTGCCTGGTACAGTTACTGATTTACCGAATTATGCTAATGAATTATGTTCAACTAGCGGTAGCCAAACTTTAAAAGATGCTTTAAGAGTATCTTGTAATACAGCCTTTGCTATGTTAGGTGTTAAATTAGGTCAGAATACTATTTCAAATATTGCTAATCTTTTTGGAGTTGGTTCAAAGTTTACTTTAGCTCAAGCTGATGATTCCATACCAATGGAATCCGTGGCTTCGGTTTGGCCGCAAAATTTAAAAGATGATAAATTAGCTTTGTCATCAATTGGTCAAGGGGATGTTAAATTTACGCCTTTACAAGATTTATTATTAGCAGCTACTGTGGCTAATAACGGTAAGTTGCCTTATCCTTATATAGTAAACGATGTTAAAAATCCATCGGGACGAATAGTTAAAACATTTTCACCAGCTACTCAAGCTCAGGTTATGTCGGCGGATGTAGCTAGTCAATTAAATGAGATGATGACAGGTGTGGTTATGTCTGGAGGAGCTTTTAATGCTCAAATACCAGGTATATTGGTAGCTGGAAAAACCGGAACTGCTCAAACTTTAAAGGGTATAACACCTCATGCATGGTTTACTGGTTTTGCCCCAGCTAATAATCCTAAAATAGCAGTTTGTGTTTTAGTGGAGGATGGGGAAAATGACCCTACAGGTGCTTCAGCCTCAGCTCCAGCTGCTCGGCAAGTTATGGAAGCAGCCTTAAAGTGAAAAAATTTAAATCTGGCGATATTATAAATAATCGTTATGTTTTAGAAAGTGTTATTGCTGAAGGCGGTATGGGACAGATGTTTAAGGGTTTTGATAAAAATTTGAATAGACCAGTAGCTATAAAAACCCAAAATGCTGATTATGCTGGCGGTCAAGAATATTTACGGCGATTGCGTATAGAAGCTATGAATAGCGCTTCATTGATTCATCAAAATATAGTTTCTATACACGATTATCAAGAGTCTGATAATTTTGGGTTTTTGATAATGGAATATGTCGAATCTAAGTCTTTGGCACAAATTTTATTAGAAGTGGAAAGAATGACGCCGCAAAGGATTTTACCTATTTTGTCACAGGTAGCGTTTGGTTTAGCTAAAGCTCATAGAGAAAATATTATACATCGCGATATTAAACCATCAAATATATTAGTTAGTTCAGATGGTCATGCTAAAGTTACCGACTTTGGAGTTTCTAAGGCTGCTAATCAAAAAGATATTACAGCTAGCGGTATGGTTATGGGAACAGCTCAATATTTATCGCCAGAACAAGCTGTGGGTAATCCAGCAGGTAAAGAGTCAGATATTTATGCCTTAGGTATTATCGCTTTTGAATCGTTAGTTGGCTATAGGCCTTTTTCGGGTAAAACGGCTGTGGACATTGCTGTGGCTCATGTTAAAGAACCCATACCTAATATGCCTAAAGATATAGATGAAAAATTACAAAATTTGATAAAGTCTATGTTAGCTAAAAACCCTGATGACAGGCCGCAAAATACTTATAAATTGGGTTTAGAATTAGCAGCTTTTGTGCCAGATAGTTTAAAACACTGGAAATAGCGTTGTCTTATGAAAAAATTGCTATAATATAGTTATAGCTACAATTATGTTAGGGAAAGAGAGTTTATAAATGGTAATGCCATCAGTTTTGGGTGCAAGATATCAGTTGCGTGAATTGGTCGGACATGGTGGTATGGCAGAGGTTTATAAAGCTTTTGATAGTCGTTTACAAAGAGTAGTGGCAGTTAAGATTTTAAGGCCAGCTTTAACTCAAGATTCAATATTCTATAGTCGATTTAAAAGAGAAGCTGAATCGGCAGCTTCTTTAAATCATCCTAATATTGTGGCTGTTTATGATACTGGCGAAGAAGTTGTTCAAGAAGCTGAAAATGTCACAAAATATCCGTATATTATTATGGAATATATTGAGGGTGAAGATTTAAAATCAATTATTGGTCGTCAGGGTACTATAGAAGCATCTAGTGCAGCTAAAATAATTGAAGGTGTTTTACAAGCTTTAGATTATTCACATAAACACGGTGTAATTCATCGTGATATAAAGCCAGGTAATATTTTCATATCTAACGATGGCACAATTAAGGTTATGGATTTTGGCATAGCTAGAGCTATGACTGATTCATCAGCTACTATGACTCAAGCTAATACTGTGGTTGGAACAGCTCAATATTTATCGCCAGAACAAGCCAGAGGTGCTAAAGTTGATGCTAGAAGCGATATATATTCTACTGGCTGTTTATTATTTGAGTTATTAACTGGTAAGCCGCCTTTTAGTGGAGAAAATGCTGTGTCAATTGCTTATCAACATGTTTCTGAAAAGCATGAATTACCCAGTCAAATAATTCAAGGTTTGAATCCACTTTGGGATCAAATAATTTCAAAAGCTATGGCCAAACAGCCTAATGAAAGATATCAAACAGCTTTTTCTTTTAAAGCTGATGTTGAAGCTGTGTCGCAAGGCAGACAATTAGTTAGTGGTGATGAGACTACAGTTTTGAGTTCTGTGGATAATGAACCAATTGGCTTACCAAATGATTCTTATACAAAAGTTATGCCAGCTATAAAAGATCAAGGTGTTGATAAAACTTCCGCCACTAAGCGATCTAAAAATAAAAAAATTCCTATTATTATAACAATTATAGTTTTAGTTATTTTAGGGATAATTGGTGCTTTGGTTTGGACTTCTTGTTCAGCTAAAGTTACGGTTCCAACTTTAGCAGTTAATGTTACACCAGTGGAAGCAAAAAAACAAATAGAAGCAGCTAAATTAGTTTATGAACAATTACCGGATACGGCTTCTACTTTGCCAAAAGATACTTTTACTCATTCAGATCCGACTGGAGGTACTCAAGTAGAACAAGGTTCAGTAGTCAAAGTTTATTTTTCGGCTGGGCCAGATGAATTAACTGTACCTGATTTGAAAAATACGACTCAGGAAATAGCTCAAAAAACATTATCAGATTTAGGCTTGACGGTTGGTTCTATTAAAACTGAGGATTCACCTGATGTTATAAAAGATAATGTTACTAGAACGGATCCGCCATTTGATAGCAAAATTCAAAAAGGCCAAACTATTATTTTGTATATTTCCACAGGTAATGTTAGTTTACCTGATTTAACTGGCAAAACTAGAGATCAAGCAAATGAAGAGATAATAAAACTTCATCTAACAGCTAATTTTCAAGATGATAAAACTGATGATAAAACCCCAGGTAGTGTTACAAAGACTAACCCCACAGCTGGTTCTGTACCACAGAACTCCACTGTGATAGTTTATATAGCTGTGCCTAAAACTGTCACAATTCCTGATTTAATAGATATGTCAAAAACTCAAGCAGTTAAAGCAATTCAACAACTTGGTCTTGTGCCACAAATTGAATATCGAGATTCTAGTCAAAAAAAGGATACAGTTATTTCGGTTTCACCAGATGTGGGTACGAAGGTTGAACAAGGGAGTTCTGTGACTATTTATATTTCTAATGGTAGTCAATAATGAATAATATATTTAATGTTTATTCTGAATCACAACTTAGGCTTAGAACTTCTAAGAAATGGGGCGACCAACCCGAATCGGTTATACCTTTAGATATTGCTGAAGTAGATGTGCCTTTTGATAAGTCAATAGCAAAAGAAATAGCTTATTTAACTCGTTATGCTGATTGCGGTTATGTTTCTAAAGTAGATATTGAAGATTACAAAAATACTTATATGGCTTATTATTTTAGAAAACATAGTAATGCTATAGATATTGACAAGGCTGTGGTTTTTCCAGGTGTTATAGCAGCTTCAAGGATTCTATCAAGAATGTATTTTGATGCCAAAACCACAAAGACTGAACAGCGAAATATTATTATCTCCTCACCGGTTTATCCACCTTTTATAACCACTATAGCACAGGGCTGTAAATTACATGATGTACCCTTAAATTCTGAATGGCGTTTGGATTTGCCAGCTTTGGCTAAAAAGTTTAAATCTTTAAAAAATAAACCAACTATTTATTTGTTATGTAATCCACAAAATCCCACAGGTACAGTACATACACCCCAGGAGTTAAAAAAGCTAATAGAATATAGCAATAAATATAATATATTTATAATTTCTGATGAAATATATTCAGATATGTCAGCTAAGGGTAAATTTAATTCTCTTTTATGTTTAAAAACCCCTAAGAATGCTATAGCAATTGTTTCACCCAGTAAAGCCTATGGTATGCCGGGACTAAAATCATCAATTGTTTTCCCTTTTGGCGAAGGTGAAAGTTTGGTGGCCAAAACTCCTAAAGTTATAGATCATATTTTAAATCATTACCCTATAAGATGTGCTATAGCTGCTTATTCTAAAGGTGATAAATATTTGGCTAACTTTAGAGCTAGTTTGGACAAGAACTTTAGTTTTTTTGATAGGTTAATGGTTCAATATTTACCTAAAGCTAAAATATTTTTTACCGGTGCTGTGCCTTTAGCTTGGGTTGATATGTCATCTTATAAAGATGTCGATGCTCAATTTATATATGATAAAGCCAAGGTTTCAGTGAATAATGGTGAAGCTTTTGGTGGCCAAAAATATAAAAGTTTTGTTAGATTTAATGTGGCAACTAATCAAGCGGTTTTAAAAGAAGGTATTATTAGAATATCTAGAGCGATTGAAAATAGAGATAAAGGATAATTATGATAATAGGTCAAAAATACCAAAATACGGTTTATAAATTGATTTTGTTAAGACACGGGGAAAGTGATTGGAACGCTAAAGATTTGTTTACGGGTTGGGTGGATGTAACTCTAACAAATAAAGGAATTGCTGAAGCTAAAAAAGCTGGACAATTACTTAAAAAAGAAGGCATTTTACCAGATATAGTTTTTACTTCATATTTAAGAAGAGCTATTATTAGTGCTAATTATGCTTTAGATGAAGCCAATAGACTTTGGATTGGGGTTAGTCGTTCATGGAAACTCAATGAAAGGCATTATGGAGCTTTGCAGGGTAAAAGAAAGTCTGAAATTAGGAAGCAATACGGCGAAGAACAATTTATGTTATGGAGAAGATCTTATGATGTTCCGCCTCCAGCAATTGAAGAGGGTAGTAAGTTCTCACAGGATTTAGACCCTAGATATGCTGGTGAACAAATTCCTAAAACTGAGTGTTTAAAAGATGTTTTACAAAGAGTTAAGCCTTATTTATTATCTGAGATTTTTCCTGAATTAGAATTAGGTAAAACTGTTTTGGTGACAGCTCATGGCAATTCTTTGCGAGCTATAATTAAATATTTAGAAAAAATTTCTGATCAAGATATTGTTAATTTAAATGTTCCCACAGGTATTCCTTTATATTATGAATTAGATAGTAATTTTAAAATATTAGCTAAAGGTAGATATTTAGATCCTGATGCTCAAAAAGCCATTGACGCTGTGGCTAATCAAGGCAAATAATTTTTAAAAATTTAAAGAGATTAATTGAAACAGGTTATAGCTATAGTTGGAGCCACAGCTATAGGTAAAACGCAATTTGCTTTTTATTTATCACAAAGTTTAAAACTCAAAAAAAATATAGATTGCTCATTTGTTAATGCCGACGCCTTTGCTTTTTATAAACAATTTAATATAATAAGTGCAAAACCGACTTATGAACAAATAAATACTTATACAACAGACAAAACCTTTTAT
>JAITSD010000022.1 GCA_031288055.1 Candidatus Opitulatrix roisinitermitis
TTTTAAAATCTTTAAAGCATTAGTTAAAGATGAAACTTTGGCAATTCTAACTTTAGACACTTGACCAGCACTAGCTTTCCAAACACTAGGCGTAACTTGAGCAGATTTATGTTTAGTAATTATTATATTTTCCACGCCAAAAGCCACGGCAGAGCGTATAATAGCTCCCAAATTATGTGGATCAGTTATAGAGTCCAAGGCCAAAATAACCTTCACAGATTTATTTAAATTAGGTTGAAACTTTTTATTTTTATTAATCAAATCCTCTAATTGATAATATTTGTATTCCTTTATATAAGCTGCTATACCCTGTGCTTTATTACCCGCAAGTCGAATAAACTCTTTTTTAGCTAAAGTTTGCGTAGGTATTGACATTTTGCCAGTTTTATCTAAAATTATTTGCTGTCTTTGACTAATATAATTCTTATTGCTTTCTAATTTTATAACTTTTTTTATTAAGGAAATATCGGAATTCATTATTTCGCATATAGCATTTGAACCTATAACCAAATTGGACTGGCTACTCAATTTGTCAATCTTATTAAAATGTTTCATAAAAAAATATTATTTAATATACCACTCAGTTTTATTATTAGGCTTGTCCTCTAAATTTAATCCAGCAGCAGTTAATCTATCTCTAACGGCGTCTGCTTGTTGAAAATCGCCGATTTGTTTAGCTTTTATTCGTTTACTTAAATCAAATTTAACAAGATTTTCCAAAACAGTTTTATATTTAATGTTGTCTTTTTCTGCCAAACTATTATTTTGCCAGATTTTTGATAAAGGATTAAAACCTAAAATATTCAATTCACTTAAAATATATTTTTCTAAATCTGTCAACTGAAAATTTGGCAATTTAGAATTGATTTGTCTAGATTCATCAAACTCTTTTAAAGCCTTTTTTATCTGTTTATATAAAACACTTAAAGCTAATGGCACATTAAAATCATCATTCATAGCTTCAGCAAAATCTTCAGCCACAGTTAACTTAAAATCAATGTCTAGTTTATTATATTTTTGAGTTAATTTTTCAACAAACTTTATTATATTTCGTAAAGAATTATTGGACTGTACTAAAGTTTCATCGCTCCATTCAATTTGCGATCTATAATGAGACGAACCTAAACTAAAACGCAAAACCAAAGGTGTGGTTTTTTGCAAAATATCTTTAACTAATAAACCATTACCTAACGATTTACTCATTTTAGTACCTTTTTGAGTAACCCAAGCTGTATGAAGCCAACTTTTAGCAAAACCATATCCCACGCTTCTTGATTGAGCTTGTTCATTTTCATGATGGGGAAATCGTAAATCTAAACCGCCGCCGTGTATATCAAAACTTTGCCCTAAATAAGTTTTTGCCATAGCCGAACATTCTAAATGCCAACCTGGTCTACCCTGACCCCAAGGAGATTTGTAAACTGGATAAACTTGTTTATTTTGACTATTAGTAAATTTCCACAAAGCAAAATCTCGACTATTTCTTTTATATTGCGAATGCTCCTCCTCATCCATTAAAGTTTTTTGATTAATTTGATTTGTTAATTGTCCATAATCTTTATAAGACACTGTGTCAAAATAAATACCATCCTGTACAATATAAGCTTTACCTTTATCTAAGATTTTTGCTACTAAATCTATCATCTGAGAAATATGTGCACTAGCTAATGGTTCATAAGTTGGATCTAAACAACCCAAAACTTTATAAGCATCGCGAAAAGCATTAGCATATTTACTTGCCACTTCCCACCAAGCTAAACTATCTACTTGAGCCTTAGCAAAAATCTTATCGTTTATGTCCGTAATATTCCTAATATACAAAACTTTAAATCCTAAAAATCTAAGCCATCGCACAATTATATCAAAGCTAATAGCTGAACGAATATGACCGATATGTGGATAGCTTTGAACCGTTGGACCACATAAATATAAACTAACAATATTTTTTTTTAAAGGCTGAAACTTTTGCTTTCTATCATCTGCTGAATTATATATAACTAGCATATATTTAGTATATCAGCCGCAATAATACCCGACCAAATTAGTAATTAATAAATAATATGTACTAAATTATATGACTTAACAAAAGTAAAAATATTTTTAATCTACATTAATAACAGTTGATGGATCTAAAATCTTTATACCATCAACCGTTAACAAATCATTAGCAAAAGTCGCGTAATTTGATTTTAAATCTTTTAAATAAAAACCAATATAATATTGTCCTGCTTGAGTTGGTAAATTAAATGTCGTTGAAATATTATGAACCAAAGGCTCTTTAATTTTCATGGAATGAAAAGTTTGACACCATTCGCCAAAAATTGCCGGTATACAATTATCAAATCCGCCTCCATGATTAGCTTCATAATTAGAATATGGTAGCCAATTTTGCGGTTGGCCATCCGACAAATTATGGGTGCTTACAATTCTATTCGTTTTAACATCAATTACAGCAAAACCTGCTTCCATTCTAAATGGCTGAGCAAAACCATAATTTTTTAAACTAATATTTACATTAATTTTATCGTTATCAGTTTGTAAACTACCAGTCATTATTTTTAAACGGTAACCTAAATAATCTCTAATATAATCAAAAGCCGATATTAAATTACCAGATGAGGCATAAGGAAAATCACCCTCTGTCAATCGATTATTTAGAACTGACAAAAGTTTATTTTTATATCTATCAAGAGTAAACCGTTCCGGATTAGTTACTGGTGAATTACACTGTTCTAAATTACCCCACGGATTGCCAGTACCTAATAATTGATCTAAAAGATAAGAGTGCGTATAATCTAAAACCGTTGTCCTAGTTTGAGCCATACGACCAGCAAAATTAACAAATCGCAGAGCCATATTATTGCTATTAGCTTCAAAAAGTGGCGACTTTTTATCATAACCGCCGCCATACAAATTGCAACCCCACCAACTTTCCATAGAGTTTAAAGCCGTATTAAGATGTTTACTCTTCATATCATTCATCAATAGACCTTTCCAAGTCACAGAATCCCCAATATTTAAAGCTCCTATAAAATGATCCGAATGATAACCCACTCTATTGGCGTCAGACTGAGTCCAATTAGGCGTTTCAAAATCGGTATATTGATGCTCAACAGTTATATCTTTAGGGGTATTATCTAAAACAATCCGATAAATTTTACCAAAATCTGCTTTACGACTATTAGCACAACCTTTTGTCCACTCCCCCCAGCCACAAATTGTACCAACTTGAATTGTCAAAATATCATCTTTATTAGTTTGTAATGTGCTACTCAAAGATTTCCATAAGCCTTCAGCATTAGTCACTGACGGTTCATCTCCTTTATACCAGCTAAAAGCTAGACGAAAAACTGCTTTAACATTATACTGTCTTAAAAGCTCAAAAACATAATTTACTCTATCAATAAAAGCTTGATCAAAAGAACTCTTATCAGTGTAAGAATCAGCAATCATTCTTATATAAGCTGTATGTGGTTTATCATAATTTATATAATCAGAACCCTTAAAAGCGTTCATAACATCAAAAAACTCAGCATATCTATAAGTATTCCAATCACTCGCTGAATCCGTACAGGCCACATTATCCCATTTCACAGTGTCGCAAATTTCAATTTCTGGGCCAAAACCCCTATTAGGGTTACTTAACATCTGAGTATCAGTATCAAGAGAAATATTTTGATTTATATTTAAAACTGCCTTATCTCCACCTGATGAAATATAAGTTTTATCTAGAGCCTCGGCTTTTGAAATATTTATTATATTAAAACACACAATAGACAAAATTAAAATCAATGATACAGACAATGAGAACTTTTTTAGTTTCACAATTTACCTTTCTTATAAATTTACTATTAAATCATTATTAAAACAATAATATAACACAATTATAACATATATAATAATTATAAAAACTATTTGTTCTTTGTTGATCAAATATTAAAGGGAATACTATAAATTAATCAAAAAGATAATAAAAGTAACTGCCTCCCTGATAGGATTTGAACCTACGACCTCTTGAACCGGAATCAAGCACTCTATCCACTGAGCTACAGGGAGCTATTTTGCCAAACTTGAATATTTTTATAAACTTTAACCTTTTTATATTTTAACAGAAAGTCACTATTTGTTTCAAAAATGGATGCTAATTTATCTGGCACTAAAACAACGCCATAATTACTATCCTTAGCATAATTAGGCAACCTAAAATACATTTCCTCAGATGATAAATTAGATTTGTCATTAATAAATTGACCAAAAATATCTGCTGGTAGAAAACATTTATTTTCATAATTGTGTGTTATAACATTAGCTAAAACTAATTCATCAGCGTAACCATAAACACAATTTCTATAAATAGCTGGCTCTAACAAAATCTCCTGACTTTTCACATTGCTAAATTCATCATTGTTATATAAATTATTTTTTAAATAATTTTGCAAATTTATTAAACCATTATCATCTTTTACATAAGACAATTTGAAAGGCTGAGCTCCATCATTTTGCTCGGGTTTTTGGTATACGCAATAAAAATCTACCCCCGTCAAAACCACAGGCAAAAGTGCTACAAATACCATAATAATTGATAATTTTGGTTTAAACACTAAATACTTTCTACTAGCTAAAACGCCGTACAAAACACAAATTAAAAACATTATAGCAAAAGGTATCATCCAGTCCCAATAATGCCAATATTGTCTAGAAAACAAAATAGAAGCCAATGATAAACCCGTAAAAACACTTATTAAAATAACTGTATGAGAATCCGATATATATTTTATAACTAATTTACAAATAACAGTTAACCACAAAATTAAAATTAACCAACTTACAATTTTTTTAAACCAATCAGCATTACTCGTTGTAACACTAAATTGATCAAAAATAAGATATTGCCAAAACTTAGGCAAAGCTGCCAAATTATTTATAAAATAAGGCAAACTAGCAAGCAAAAAAGCTACTATAGAAATTAAACCAAATTGCCAAAACTCTTTCAACCTTTTAGTAATTAGGAAAAATCCAATTACCGCCACAGTAAAAATTAAACCCCAAATTTTAAACGAACAAGCTAAACCAAAACAGATAGCTGATAAAACTAGTTTAAAATTATCAGTTGCTTTATTATATGACAAAAATAGCAAACCTAAGAGTAAAAATAAATTCAAAAAAGGCTCAAGAATAACTTTTTGATCTGTTAAAACACATATAGGAAAAACCGCATATATAAAACTAGCAAACACTGCCCAGTTGATTTGAACTAGTTGTTTTTTAACTAATATTTTATAAATTAAATAAGTGTTTATTCCGCCAACAAAACAAGTCATAATACAAGCTATTTGCAATGCAGCA
>JAITSD010000025.1 GCA_031288055.1 Candidatus Opitulatrix roisinitermitis
TTATTGTTTTAGCTCATGCTTTTTTTTATAATAATGCTGGTTTAATTATATTTCTATTATATATAATAAGTGTTTTATTCATAATTGGTATTAGTTTAATTTGCAAAGTAATCCGTCAATTATATAATAAAAAAATAGCTTTACCGAAAAATAGAGTTTCAGCTTTTGTTATTCATTTACCTGTTTATCAAATACCTAAGTTTGGTTTTATATTTAAATCATCTTTAACTAAGTTAACTAATTTTTTATGGGGAGCAGGTCGCGTTATTATTTGTGTTTTAGCAATTATGTGGTGCTTACAAGCTATACCTGTGCCAAATGATAATCAAACAGCTGAAACTTTTGGCAATGTTAATAATATACATAACTCTGTTTATGGACTAATAGCTGATAAAACAGCTCCGCTATTTGCTCCAGCTGGTTTTGGTGATTGGCATTTATCACAAGCTATTATTAGCGGATTTTTAGCTAAAGAAGTAGTTTTAGGTTCACTAAGTAATGCTTATGCAATTGATGAAGTTAAAACTGTGTCTGATAATAATACTTTGACTGGCAGTTTACAAAATACTATGAATAATGCATCTGGCGGGCATGTTGATTTAGCAGCTTTTTCTTTTATGCTATTTGTGCTTTTATACATACCTTGTTTGGCTACCGTTATAGGTATAAAAAGTGAATTTGGTATAAGGCAATCATTAATTACGGTTTTAGTGTCACTGTCATTAGCTTATATTTTTAGTGTTTTATTTTATCAGATAGGGATTATTTTATTAGGTTGAAAGTTTATGACCAATAATTTAACTTGTGAAATAGAGCAGTTGCCAGTATGGCAATTAGCTAAAAAATTAGATATTAGCTACGATTTTGCTAGATTTCTTAAAAGTGAAGTTAATATAAATAGAACTTTTTTAACTTGTAATACCTGTATTTTAAAATGTCCTTTAAACAAATATGGTAAAAACTGGATAAGGTCATAATTTATAGTCAAAAATTTTATTAACTATTTTAAAATCCGAATTATTTTTATCTAAATCAGCGATTTTATAATATAGTAAACGCCAATAATTATTTACAAAAATAAATTTTAAACTCATAGGATATAAGTTATTTTGACTATCTAACACAATAGCCGCAAATATTTTATTGGTTATTAATCTATTTATAACTAAAGAACAAACGCGATCAACAGGTTTATCATAACGATATTTAAAAACATTTATGGCACATTGAATAATTTGGTTATTAGAATAGTGTTTATACATGTTTTTTCGTAGGCGTTTTAAACCTTTAATATAATTATCGCTCATAGAAAATTGTAAATAATGGCAATTATCTACTTGGTTTTTAGATATTAAATTCATGCTAATAGTATAAATATTCGTTAAGATTTAAGTCAATTAATTAATAGATTGTTGAAAGTAAAAAAAGCTTTATTATTGCAAAATTAGTATTTTAAATTCATGGCTGACTTAACTTCATTTAAAGTTTGATTGGCAATTTCGTTAGCCTTTTTATTGCCTTGAGTAATTATATCGCTTATATAGGATTTATCTTGGCTAATTTCAAAACGCTTTTGTCTAAACTCAGCAAAATAATCATTAACTGCTTGGCTAGTAAATTTCTTTAAAGCTCCAGCCCCAGACATACCTATGTCTTTGGCTATAGTTTTGGCGTTTTGTCCGGTGGTTAAAGCTGCTGTGGATAATAAAGCAGCTATTTCAGGTCTATTTTCCGGATCATAAGTGATATTTTTCTCAGAATCACTTTTTGATTTTTTAATAATTTCATTTGTTTGTTCTGAGGTGAAAGACAGTTGAATAGAATTATTAAAACTTTTAGACATTTTCCGGCCGTCTAAACCAGTTATATATGGAGAATTACTTAATAATCCATAAGGTTGGGGAAAAATTGTTTTATATCTTTCATTAAATCGACGAGCAATAGTTCTGCATATTTCAATGTGTGGTAGTTGGTCTTTACCCACAGGTACTATATTAGCTTTACAAAATAAAATATCAGCTGCTTGGTGTATGGGATATGTTAGCAAAAGGCCCGATAATCCTTTATTGCTGGCGTCTAATTCAGCTTTAACGGTGGGGTTACGGCGTAATTCACTATCTGAAACTAATGATAAAAACGGTATAAATAATTCGTTTAATTCTGGAATAGCACTTTGCGTAAAAATAGTGGTTTTATTTGGATCTATACCAGCTGCTAAATAATCTAAAATATTTGAGTAGACATAATTTTGTATATTGCTGGTATTATTTCTATCAGTTATAACTTGTAAGTCAGCAATTAATAAATATGTTTTAACACCTAAGTTTTGTAATTTGACTCTTTGAGATATAGAACCAAAGTAATGTCCTATGTGCAAATGACCAGTCGGTCTATCGCCAGTTAAACAGGTATATTTTTTGGGATTTTGCTTTATTCGAATTTTAATTTTATCTGAAGCTGCTAGGCTGGTTTCATAAGTATTTTCATAAGTCTGGGACATAAAATAATTTTAACATAATTTTAATAGTTATTTTTTAAGGTATTAAAACAGGTTAAAGCTATTTAAAAGAAAACTATCGAATTCTTTCAATTATCATACTCCAACCAGAATATCCATTAAGATCTATCCAAATAAAAAGCGTAATATCTTGTGATGTTGTAATTGATGAATATCCTGAAGAGTCCATATTAGCTTGGGGTATAGTAAACAATACATTAGTTTTGGTTGTATCAGAACAACTTCTACCGTTATAATTCGTGTAGAATAATGTAACATAAGAACAGCTCCACTCTCGTGAAGTAAATTTAATTTGCCTTTTACTATAATTAAAAACAACATTCATTACTGTGTGATCATCACTACCTGCAAACTCAAGCTTTGTTTTTTGGTATGGTTCTAGCCAATCTGATGAGATATAGCCTGTTACATTCCCCGAACCTAATAAAGATTGTCCAAAAACCCTTTTAATATTCGTGCCGCTAACCAAAGTTTCCTGGGCGTTTAAATTAGTTCTAGCTCCGCTGGTCGAATTGCTGCCCGTCCCGCCTTTAGCCACTGGCAAAACAGTGGATGACGAAGCGGCATTAACTTGTGATAAATTGCCACTTACAAAAGTTACTATACCGAATAAAAATAAACAAAGAAAAGCCCCTAATCTTTTAAAGCCGAACTTATTACAAGTTTTTCTAATTTCTATATTATTTTTTCTATTTTCTATATTAGTTTTTCTAATTTCCATACTAAAATTATTTCAAAAAAAAAAACACTTAATAGCCTGATAATTTTATAATAAAATTGTTAGAAAATATTTAAATTTGTTATCTGAAAGGACAGTAATTCCCTTAATTATATGTGGCACATTTTGCACCGCTAACATCAACTGCATCGCTTGGTTTATTCCATAGTATTTCTGGCACAAATGAGTCAGGATTCATATAAGATCCATATTCGGTCCATTGAATATTTGTTGAGCTTGTGTATATGGCAGCTTTTAAATATAAATTAAAAGTGTCACCATTCGTGATATAGAAGCCTATAACAGCAGAAGCAGCACAACTGCCCATTGTTTGATATATAATAAATACGGGTTTAGTACTTCTAGGCCATAAGTATATAGTAAACTTTTTTTGATCTGTGCTAGAAACACCCCCTAAACCTGTAACTTCAATTATTTGATAATGGTCTTCATATATTACAGATGCTCCCATATTCCCGTGCATAACTTTAAAATAGGGCGTATTTCCCCAGTTATCCCAACTCCTATATTTATAGATTCTAGGTATTTGCAAATTAGTCTTAGCTTGAGAAATATTTGTGCCTCCTGTGCCGCCATTAGCTATTGGCACAGATCCAGTTAATTGAGAAGCTGGTAATTTGCCAGAATAATTAGCAAAATTTGTCCCTAAAATATTTGTGGCTGCCCCGCTAGCCGAATTGTTGCCTGTGCCGCCTTTAGCTATTGGCAAAACAGTAGATGATGAAGCCGCATTAACTTGAGTGAAACAACTATTAATAAATCCCAAAATTGCTAATAAAAATGCACTAGTTAGGACACCATATTTTTTAATACTCATACTAGAATTATTCCAAAAAAAAAAAACGGTTAATAGCCCTGATAATTTTCTAATAAAATTGTTAGAAAATATTTAAATTTGTTAACTGAAAGGGTGGCGGTCCTGATTTTAAAATTTAATTATTTTTTAACTTTAATTCTGGTGTTATCATTAATATCAGTATTGGTAATTAAAAATGTTCTGGAAGCTTCATTTTGTACATAAATAAAATGGCCGTTCCATATTGTGCTATTAAACATATCAGATTTGTTGTAAGCTGTATAATTGGTTAAATCAGTGTTAGTCCAGTCAATATCACTATTTAATTCAGTACCTAAAAACATAAAACTCATATTAGTTGCCACACTTCCAAACCCCGCAGGCAAAGAAAAGTTGGTAGTTGGTAAAACAGCTCCGTAAAACACACGACTCATATTAGTTGCTACACCTCCAAATCCCGCAGGCAATGAAAACCCGGTTGGTAACGAAGCAAAATAAAACATAGCATTCATACTAGTGGTCTTAGACCCAAACCCCGCAGGCAATGTAATATTCTTTAGTTTACTATTTCTAAACATATAGTCCATATTAGTAATACCAGAACAATCTAAATTAGTTAAATTAATATCAACCCCAGTAGTTATAGATAAATTAGCAAATAAATAAGAACTGTCAGAATTGGTTATCGCCCTACCATTAGCACCTATAATAATTTCAGTATTATTTACCACGCAAGCTAAAACAGAATTATCATTATTGGCTGATACATCAGTTGGACTTGCACAAGTAGGCAAAGCACTTTGCCACGAAATCTTAGTGATTTGGTCTCTATTTGGACCGGGTATTTCTAAAAAGTTAGTCGGATTAGTAACTTCAGTTTTAAGGATTGGACTCCCTGCATTTTTAATTTTAATTTTAGTATTATCGCTGATATCACTATTGGTAATTAAAAAATTTCTTGAGCTATTATTTAATGCATAAATAAAATGACTGTTCCAAATTGTATTATAAAACATATTATATTTCATAGCTGCAGCAAAACCTAAATCAGTGCCTGACCAATCAATATCACCATTTAATGTAGTCCAATTAAACATATAAGTCATGTCATTGACTTGCAAACCAAATTCCATGGGTAACGAAATATTTTTCAATTCGCTGCCATCAAACATATGGCTCATATTAGTAATACCAGAACAATCTAAATTAGTCAAATCAATGTCAACGCCATTAACACTAGTTAACCTAGCAAAAAGCCAAGAGCTATTACTATTGGCTTTAGCTTTACCGTCAGCACCGATAATAATTTCGGTGTTATTTACCACACAAGCTAAAACAGAATTGTCATTATTGGCTGACACATCAGTTGCACTGGCACAAGTAGGTAAAGTGTTTTGCCATGAAATTTTAGTGATTTTGTCTCTATTTAAACCAGATATTCCTAAAAAGCTAGTCGGATCATTAATCTCGGCTTTGATAATTAGATCTATAGGTTTTTTAACTTTAATTCTGGTGTTATCACTAATTGAACTGTTGGTAATTAAAAATGTTTTAGAACCTTCATTTTGTACATAAATAAAATGGCCGTTCCATGTTGTGTTATTAAACATATTAAATTTTAAAGCTACAGAAAGAGATAAATCAGTGTCTGACCAATCAATATCGCTATTTAATGTAGTCCAATTAAACATAGTAATCATACTAACGGCTTTAGACCCAAACCCCGCAGGCAAAGAAAAGTTAGTAGTTGGTAACGAAGTATTTAAAAACATATTACTCATATCAGTTGTCGTTTGTCCAAACCCCGCAGGCAATGGAATATTTTTTAGTTTACTACCTCTAAACATATAGCTCATATCAGTAATGCCAGAACAATCTAAATTAGTTAAATCAATGGTAACCCCAGTAGCCACAGATAAATTAGCAAATAAATAAGAACTGTTAGAATTGGTTATAACTTTGCCATTAGCCCCAATTACTATTTCGGTGTTATTTCCCACACAAGCTAAAACAGAATTGTCATTATTGGCTGACACATCAGTTGCACTGGCACAAGTAGGTAAAGTGTTTTGCCATGAAATTTTAGT
>JAITSD010000046.1 GCA_031288055.1 Candidatus Opitulatrix roisinitermitis
GAGCAGAAAATATTTTAATGAATCGAGCTAATTCAAAAGCCATTTTTAATAAAATTGTGAAATTAATTAATGATTTTAAACAGTATTTTCTACAATACGGTGAAAAAGTCGATGAGAACCCCTCACCAGGTAATAAAGCTGGTGGTATAAGTACTTTGGAAGATAAATCATTAGGTTGTACTCAAAAATCGGGTACAGCAGCTGTCAAAGATGTTCTGCCTTATTCTAGCAAAATTAAAACTTCGGGTTTATCGCTTTTACAATCGCCCGGCAATGACTTAGTGGCTAGCACAGCTTTAGCTGCCGCAGGTTGCCAAATAGTGCTTTTTACTACTGGTAGAGGCACGCCATTTGGAACATTTGTGCCAACTGTTAAAATCTCAACTAACACACAATTAGCTAAACTAAAACCACACTGGATAGATTTTGATGCTGGAGTTTTAACTACTAAAAATACGGCAAAGGTCTTACCTGAGTTTATAGAATTTGTCATTAATGTTGCCTCAGGTAAAAAATGTCTAAATGAAATTAATGGTGAAAGAAATATTGCTATTTTTAAAGACGGGGTAACCCTGTAATATTTTCTTGTTCAACTACCCAGTTTTTAGGAAATAAATTATCAGATTTAGCATTATTGTCTATACAACCACCAGTCAATAAAGCCACAGCTAATAAAAGACAACCATTACCTGGTAAATAAGCTGGCAATTCAACTTTAACTTTTTGACAATTATGTCCATTTTTAGCATAATAATTGCTCGGCGATTCTTTCAATAATAAATCAACAGCTAAATCACTTTTGCCTAAACGAGCTGCTAGCATAGCCATATAACCAAAATCCCAACCCCACATAGTCTTAGCATCCCAAACTTGCAAAACTTTTTGTAAAGTTTTGTAAATAGATAGCTTATCAATATCTTTGTTATCAATTAAACCAAAAATAGCTAATTGTAAAGGGTGATCCTTAGCGTATTTACTAAAAGTATCTGGACAAGCCTCATGAGATAAATATAAACAATTGTCAATTTTGGGCTTAGCCATTTTAGAAATTATATTTGATAAATTTGGCACCGATTTATGCAAAACTTTAGATATTTTATCAACTAAAATTAAACTATATTTCCAATAAGCAATTTCAAAAGCCGGATTGCGAACTTGTTCAGGTTCAAACTCTTCTTGTCCTGGTATAGATGGATCATAGATATTATAAGTATCTCTTACTTTGTCATAAGTCAAAAAACTAATTATAAACTCTGCTGTACCTAATATTAACTCCCAAAAATTATCTAAAAGTCTATTGTCCCCTTCAATAAAATAAATTAAATAAAGCATATAAATAATATGGGTTTGTTGCCAAAGTAATAAAGGTGCAATAACAGAAGGACTATCTATAGCATCTGGACCTATCATTTTTGGCCAACGCAGACCTTTATAACCATTTTTACTAGCATTAATTTTAGCTTTATCAACAATAGATTTATACCAATTTAAACTTGGTAAAAGCTTATCTGACAAATTATACAATGGTAAATAAGCTGCATGCAATAAATGCATTTCTAAATGAAATTTACCATACCAACTATTACACAATAAACCGGTTTCTTGCGGTGGTAATTGACCGCTAGAATGTAAAGCTAATAAATATTGTGACAGAATAATACGTCTTTGCAATTCATAAGCTTGTTCATCAATCTGGCCTGTTTTATCACGAGTTTTAGTCAAATTAATAAACCCCGTCTTAGACCAAAACTCATGCCAATATTTAGTAGTTTCAACTAAATTATCTGATATATATTGTGAAATATCTAGATTATTTACTGATTGCTTAATTTTAGAAAGTTGTTTATCTATTAGGCTAAACTTTATAAAAAAGCTAAACTTATTTAATTTAGGAATTAATAAAAACTTATGACTTGAAACCTGTTTTACAATTATATTATTTAAACCTAATGCTATATAATATATAAAATTGTCTATTTGGCGTTTAATAATTACTTTTTTAGCTGTTTGACAAGTTATTTTACTAATATGTAATTTATTAGTTGACAAAGTATAACTTGCGGCAGCTTGTGATGGGCTAGGATAACCAAAATCTAAAACTAAACTGGGTGCAGATTTACTAGAAATTGAATTTTTTGTTAACTTTTGGTAATTAACTTCAAAAGCTGTAGTATCGGATTTAGGTAAAGTGAAAGTTTTAACAGCAAAATTAATCTTATCTACCTGATATTTAGAATCCAAAGTACCGTCATACAAATTTAATTTTTGATAAATATTAGTAAATTGAGTTAATTTAGGTATTTTATTATCAATTAGTAATCTTAGGCGACCTAAACTTAGTCTATGAGGATTTTGCCGTAAATAATCATAAACTTCCTCATTGTCTGACTGAGGATGAATAGCATAATATAGATTTTGACTGCCATCATAAGATTTATATTTAGTTAATTTTAAATCATCATAAGTATAAACTGAACCACTAGACAATTTATTAGAATGCCAAGCCCAATTACTCATAATTGTTAAAGGATTATTGTGTTTAGCGTAATCATTATACAGGGTTTGGAAACCTGTTATATCAGAATTAAAACAATAATTAGAGTTACCTAAAGAAAAAGGCGATTCAAAATCAATTTTATTCAGAATCGGCGAAAACTTGTTTAATAAAACTTTTCTATTTATCATAAAATCCTATCCTTATTTATTCTAAACCAAATACTTCGGCATTAATTATTTTAATGCCCCTAAATTGATTATCTAATTGATTAAAATCACCCTTGAATCCAAAATCTTTTAACTTTTTTTTATAACTTCGGCCTAAATGTTCGTCATCTGGCAGTCTATAAACTTCAGCATCGTTTTCTGTCAAAACTGTTGGTTGCAAATACTCTTGTTTAGCTAAACTATATATAAAGTCTTTTATAACAACATTTTTTATAGGACTTTCTGGCAAGCCAACAATATAACCAGCTTGTGACAAACAATTTTTAGCTTCCACATTAGTAATGGTTATATTAGTAATTTGTGGTGTCATAGCATTTTTAATCTGAGGTTTTTCAATAAACAGCCATCTATTATTAGGATCCTGTAAATTCGCACCTGGTTGAAAATACATACCTAAAACAATCGGGCACAAATTTTTATTCATCTTTAAATTTACCAACCTAATATCTGATATTTTTCCACCACGACCTCGACGACTTTTCAACCTAATAGCTCGCATAGTACCATCAAATTGACAATTTTCTACTAAAACATTTTTTATATCACCTGCCGTCTCACTGCCAATAGCTATACCCCCGTGACTTGCTAAAACTTTACAATTTCTAGCTATAACATTTTCAGTAGGTAAACCAACTTTTTTACCATCCCAACCTGAACCAGACTTTAAAGTTATAGCATCATCACCCACGTCAAATAAACAATTTTCTATCAAAGTATTAGTTGATGAATCAATATCAACAGCATCTGTGGTAATAGCATCAGCTGGATTATATACTTTAATATTTTGAATAATTATTTTATCACTATAAAGTATATGTAGAGTCCAAAAAGGTGAATTTTTTAAAGTTATGCCACTTATAGATATATTTTGGCAATTTTTAAATTGAATTAAAGGTGGTCTTAAAAATTGAGTTTCCCGTCTACCGCCTCCACTAGGCTGACTTTGCCAACCAGGATTTAATTTAGCAATAGCTAATTCATAACTAAATACAGGATCAGTCTGATTATTTTTAGCAGCCTGATTAAAATGTTGCCACCATTTTTGTCCTTTACCATCTATAATTCCCTCTCCACAAATGGTTATATTAGTTTGGCCATCTGCCCATATTAATGGATGGAAAGCATAGCAATTTACACCCTCCCAACGAGTAAAAACTGGTGGATAAATAGCAAAATCATCACAAAATTGCAAAACACAACCAGCTTGTAGATTTAATTTTAAATTACTCGGTAAATTCAAAGGTCCGGTTTTATATTTACCTTGAGGAATAACCAATTCACCACCGCCAGCTGTGGCTATTTCATCTAAAGCATTTTGAATAGAATTAAAATCTTTTAAATAAAAAATAGGCAATTTTAAATTATTAGTAAATTTTTTGTTTAGTTTAGACACATAAGTATTATAACATAAAATGAAAATTAATTTATAAATTGACAAATTAAAGCCTGTTTAACTTGTCTATCAAATTGACTAGTAATTTTAGTTATAGGGTACAAAATTGGCAAAGCCTTAGTCCTAGGTAATTTAGTAATCCTTTGATCAACACCACCTGGCGTTAAAGCCATAATCCAATTTTGTCCATTATTCGCAGCCTTATATAATTGAGGCTCCAAATAACCTATTTTAACAAAAACTATATCAAACTTGTCTATATCTAAACCCAATTTAGCAAAATCATTTATATTATGATACGGCTTTCGTTTTTGGCTAATTATAATATATAATTTATCTATCTTTATAACCGCCTCAATACCGCCAGGTATAGCAGAATCCGAATAATTAGCCGTATTTAATTCTTCAGTCTTTGGTATTAATAAACTATACAGTTGACCCTCTAATTCCACAGGAGGAGCAGTTTTGTCATATTTAGCACCAAATTTTATTTTAACTAGTTGACCTACCTTATATTTGGCTAATTTTTCAGCTGCTAATTCATCCCAAATTTGTGTATATAGTATTTTGTATTGACTTAATAAATTAACAAATTGGCTATTATTTAGCAAAGTGTGTAAAACTTTTGTATTATCTCCTGTCCCGCCAGCTGTGGGATTATCGCCGGAATCGGAAATGAAAAAAGGTTTATGTTGATTATTTATTTGTTCTATAGCAGTATATATTGATTTATCTAGTTCAGCAGCTGGACCAACAAAATTAAATTTGTCTCTAGCTTGCCAATAATCTTGAGCTAGACTTTCAGCTTGTTGACTAATTAATTTTTTATTATAGCCAATTATTATTATATAAGCCTGACAACGCGGCTGATCTGCCCAAGGATAGCCCATAAATAAACTGCAGTCTATTATACCTGTCATATTAGCAATTTTAGTAACTCTTTTATAAAAGGCTTTAGCTGGTTCAACTCTGGTACTGGTTTTTTCTCCAGGTAATAAAATTGGCACTGATAAATAACCCTTTAATGGAAGTTTACCACCTTGACGAATATCTTTTATTAAATTTAACAAATTATAACAAGCTCTTATTTTAGTCTCCTGGCTATCAATATGCGGTGCTGTACGATAACAAGTTAACAAATCAACAGATTGCAAAAGTTGTTTAGTAACATTGCCATGTAAATCCATAGTAGTACTAATTAAAACTGGATTATCTGATAATTCATCCACTTGCTGTCTAATTGCCCTAGCTAAATCACCTTCAGCATCAGTCATACCCACCACTGACATAGCCCCATGTATATCTAATAAAATTCCATCTAGTGGCTGATCCGATCTAATAAAATATTGTTTAATGTCATTGATAATTTGTAATTTTATAGATTCGTAAAAAGCTTTATCAACTGCTCCTCCTGGAATAGACCTTGCTCTAGTAAAACCAAACCAATTAGCTTCCCCAGATAAATTAGGCAAATTGGACGAATTAGTCAAATCTTTACCATTTAGAGCTTTTAATAAAGTGGCCTTAGTTTGTAAAAAGGGATACCAAACAAATAAATTATTACCTTTAAAAATCACAAAATCTTCAAGTTGATTAATATAAGGCGTATATGTTGAGGATTCAATTGATATACCACAAATAGCGATATTAGGCTTATAAGTCATCTGCTTCAAATTTAGTTAATTCAAATTCCATATGAGCACCGTCTTTAATCATTCGAAAAGGTATTGTGGGCTCTTTATATTCTTCACCATTAACTTTTAAAGATTTAACACAACAATATTCTTTACTAGCACCACCAGCATTTACAATAAATAGACCTCTGGGTAATTTAATTTCAACAAAAGGAAACCTCGGTGCACAAATTACAAACTCGCCGCTAACAGGATTTAGGGGGTAAAGACCTAAAGATACAAAAAAATACCAAGCCGACATTTCTCCATTATCCTCATCGCCTAAATAACCTTGACCTATTTCTGAACCAACCTGTAAATAATACCATATATCCGAAAGAATTTTTTGCATTTTTTTAATACCTTTTGTATAAGAGTAAACAAATGGTATATGATGAGCTGGTTGATTAGATATTCCAAACATGCCGTATCTAGCATCTCTAGCTTCAGCTTGTTCATGAATTACAAAACCATAACTACCGCTATATTTTTTATCAGCTGTTTCTCTTTTATGAAAAAAATAATCATCCAAAGCTGCTTCTAAATTATCTTGCCCACCATAAAGTTCAATTAAACCTTCTTTATCATAAACTGGGTGAAACCGCGTACCATAAGCGTTAGTTTCAGTATAATCACCTCCCCAAACTCGTGGATCAAATTTTTTATCACCGCCTGTCCAATTACCTTTGACATCTTTACCTCTAAAAAAACCTGTGTTTTTATCAAA
Source organism: Candidatus Opitulatrix roisinitermitis (assembly GCA_031288055.1). Taxonomy (GTDB): domain Bacteria; phylum Actinomycetota; class Actinomycetes; order Actinomycetales; family Bifidobacteriaceae; genus Opitulatrix. The sequence goes on from JAITSD010000046.1 coordinate 6,518, forward strand.
AACATTTTTATAACTTTGTGAATATTTCTCAAAATGTTTAACTGTTTTGTCATCTATTTTATATCCGCTGCTTTTTAACTTATTTATAGCCTGTAAAATTGCCCAATCACCATAAGAGTTTTCTAGTGTCCATGATAAACCCTCGGGTATGGAATTAGGCACATAGCCTAACTCTAAATATTTATCTAAGCCTTTTCTACCTAAAGCTGGATTATTCGACAAAGTAGTAGCATTTTTTATTGAAGCATCTAAAGCAGCCTGCCAATTAAATCCCTCTATTCCCCAATTTATAGCTGTGGCTAAAACAATATCTGAATGTGTGCCATTCATAGAATCAACTGGCTTATCAGCTATCCAGCGAGGTATCCAGCCATTATCATAATAATGTTGCAAAACTCCCTCTAAAAGTTGAGCTGCCATTTTAGGTCTCATCCAAAAAAGTAATGGCCAAATAGTTCTATATGTGTCCCAAAAACCGTTATTAACTGCAATAGCTTTGTCTATTGGCTTGCCATAATTAACATTATAAATATCTGGATGAACTATTTTATTATTTACATCTTTTTCAAAGCATAAATTAGGAAACAAATTCATTCTGTAAATATTAGAATAAAAAGTTTGTAAACGAGTATTTAAAGTTTCCTCTAATTTAAACTTAGAACAAATTTCTCGCCAATAACCAGTATTTCTTTTAACTACTGAATTAAAGGTTAAATAAACTGAATTTTTGTCAGCTAACTCTTGTGAAACTAATGATTGGGACAGATAAATTACAGTTCTTTTGCGATTTTTAAACTGAATTGTATAAATTGAAGTTCTGTCTTTTTTGGCAATATTTACAACTGATCCACCTTGTGTTTGAATATTCAAAAAACCTTTGGTTGAACAGTTATTCACAATCACCTCAATAGTGGAAAACTCAGTTTTTTGAAAATCATATGAAATAAGACAAGTGTTTTGAGAAACTGTTAAAGCTGCTTGAATACCGTTATTAAACTCCACCGCATAAAGAAATGGTTTAGCAGTTTCATTATGATGTTTATATTCAAAACATTGACTTTTATCTCCCTTTGGTCTAGCAAAACAACTA
>JAITSD010000049.1 GCA_031288055.1 Candidatus Opitulatrix roisinitermitis
TTCGCTTCTGCAGCCAATGCGGCCCGCCTCAGTGAGCGGACCATGCGTAAAATTGATAAACTTATCGACGCCGGGAACACGGAAGATATCTTTGATCGAAGCGCAAAAACCTCTTAAAAGCAAAATAGTCTAAAAAATTAACTAGTAAACTGGATCTGTTACAAATTTAAGGACTGATAAAGGGGACTTTTTGCGCTTCGATCATCTTTAAATAAAACATGGCTAAAGAAAGGCCAAACTTGCGGGCTTTGAGTCAGAGATCATTGAAGAACTCAAGGCCAAGAACTATCCCACCAGACAAAGTATCGCCGACCTGATTTACGAGAAACTTGGTATTAAGGTTTCGCTGCCAACGATGTCGAGGCTTCTAAAAAAATATAACTTCAAGCTTTTGAAAAGCGGCTCGTTGCCGGCAATGGCAGATCCTGAGAAGCAGCGCACATTCTATCTGGAAGTTTTACTTCCGCTAATGGAGAAGGCCAAAAAGGGTACCATTGCCTTGTTGTCCGTTGACGCCGCTCATTTTGTTATGGGCTGGGAGTATCTTAGCCAAATCTGGTATCAAACTCGCCGATACCCACCTCTTCACGATGCCCCAACGGACCGGATGTGTTGCCAGAAGCGGCAAGATGATTAACAGTTACAATATGTTAGGGATGGACAAAACCAACCAGACGCCCCAGGATTGATATTTGCTTATGTGTAATAATACGTAAAGAGAAGTGTGCCTTATGCGGGTTCACTGTGAGAGTGAAACAGTCTCTATCAAGCATATTCTTTCCGGCTGCTAAAACTCTTCAAAGGCTACGACCACTAGAGCTGTCAAGAATATTAGCGTAGCGCAGCAGCCCTTGACAGCTCTAATGGTCGTAGCAATATAAGTATAGCGGGTAGAAAGAAATACCTTAAATAGTACATATAAAAAAAAGAAAATCTTCTAAAAATTTTTAAAAGTTATAATTTTAACTTTCTCTCCAAAAATAACGTAATTTTTTTGCATTTATCTGTTCTTCCTTGCTAATTATGCGGTCATTATTTCCTAAAATTATTGGTATTTGTCTAATATAATTTACCAAGGTTTCTAAACCTCTAGGTTCCAAGCTGAATGCTTGATCAGAACCATATAGGGCGTGACTTATTGTAATATGTCGTTCTATTGCTACTGCTCCCATTAAAACAGCGATAACACCAGGTAACATCGTCATTTCATGTCCACTATAACCTATAGGACAATTAAAACGATTTCTCATCTCAACAATTTGTCTCATATTTAATGATTCATTTAGAGCTGGATATTCAGATACACAATGCATAAGAATAAAAGGACAATTAGCATTTTTAAATCGAGCAACTACATTTTCAATCATTTTATAGTCACTCATTCCAGTTCCGATAAATGTTATTTTTTTTTCAGATATTATTTCATCAATAAATTCATAATGTGTAAGCATTGCTGAAGCAATTTTATTGTAAAGTAAATTATATTGCCTTAAAAAATGTAAACTTGGTATATCCCAAGCTGATGCAAACCAAATTATACCTTTTTCTTTGCAATATCGATTTATTTCATCATATTGGTCTTGACCCAATTCTAAACCCTCTTTTTGAGCTCTCTGTGTATTTCCCCATGGACTCTCCCTTGGGCTAGCCAAAAATTCAGGTGTATAAACAATATCAATAGTTCTTTTTTGAAATTTAACAGCATCACATTGTTTTTCAACAGCTAAATCAATCATCTGGCGGACTAGATCCATTTCACCATTATGATTTATGCCTATTTCAGCTATCAAAAATGGTTTTTTTATTATTGGCCATGGTTTAGATTGAATAAAATATTCATAAAAATTTTTCAAATTTTACTCCTTATAATTTAAATATCAAAATTATTATAATAAACAAAATTATCTTTTAATTCTTTACGCGATAAAAGGGGGGTCATATCTTCTGGAGGTGAAGATACTAAAGTTCCATCTAATAAACGTTTAGATGAAACTTTTGGTTCAAATGGCTGATTAGGATCTAATCTCGCAATAATCACAAGTGGACCCAATTCTTTTAGAGCTATATCTAGATTCTCAACAAAGTTTTCTCCTATTATTTCGACTGTTTTTAGTCCAAAAGATTCACATATTTTTAAGAAATTAGGAAAACTAAGGCCAGATTCTACACTATTACCAATTTCACGGCCAAAAATATATTTTTGAGTCTGACGCATAGAAACATATCCATTATTTTCTAATATTACTAATATTATAGATAGGTTATTTTGAATCAACGTTTGTAATTCCTGTAAATTCATCATTAAACTACCATCACCTTCCAAAACAATAATTCGCTTTCCGATTGCTCCTATAGCTGCTCCTATTCCTGCCGGTAAACTAAAACCCATTGAGCCACAGCCTAAATTTGAAAAAAATCTTTGGCCACGCTTGCTGGCACCTGCCTGTTTAGGTATAATACTTGAGGATGCGTTTCCGGCTGCTAAAACATCATTTTCTGTTAGTCGAGCAAAAAGTTCTTCAATAAACCAATATGGATTTATTCGTCCATCAGGCCTAACCGTACGCATTGATTTTAAGACTGTAGGAAATTTTTTTAAACGTTTCCGACATTCAATAAACCAACTCGATTGGTGACTAAAATCACATTTTTTCGATGCCTTAAGGATAGCCAATAAAAAAGAATTTACTCCTGCTAACACAGCTTCGTCAGCAATTTGACATGGCTTTTCAAATTCTGTTGAGTCTTCGTCTACAACAATTTTATAGGCATTCCGGCCCAGCATAGGCCAATTATAAGTCACCAAAGAAAGATAACAACGGACTCCTAAAAAGAGCAGCAAATCAGCATTTTGAACATTAAGATTTCCAGCTCTAGTTCCTAACGTTCCCATCTCACCAGCGTATTGCGGATGATCAGTTGTCAAAGTATCTTGAGGGCCTGTTGCAACTAAAGGACAACCAAACCGTTGTGCAACAAATTCAAAATTATTAACTGCATCCGGCCCCGCTTCACGTACCCCAGGTCCGATAACTATTAAAGGTCGTTCGGCTTGAACAAAACGGGTAACGATTGATTTAGCGCAAGGTAGCAAATCAAGAGGTACAGGAGTAACTGGTCTATAGGAAGGTAAATTTTCCGCATTTATGGTGGCTGATTGAATGTCTAAAGGGATTTCAAGCCAAACCGGTCCAGGTCTAGCTTGGGTTGCCAAATTAAATGCTTTCTCAAGTTCAAAGCGAATGCGAGATGGATCTGTTATACGCCTAGCGTATTTTGTTATTGGAGTTGCTAAAGCTATAGAGTCTACTTCTTGTTCTCCAATTTGGCGCATTGAGGAATTAAATTGATATGTTGAACGTATAAGTTCGAGTTTACTTTGCCCCGCTATAACGATCATTGGGATAGAATCTGTATAAGCGCTAAAAACACCGGTCAAGGAATTAATTGAGCCAGGACCTGCGGTAACGCAAACAAGAGCGGGGCTACCTGTAACATGACCATAACCCTCGGCTGCAAAGGCAGCGGCCTGTTCATGGTGACAGCAGATTTTACGTATACGCTTTTCACCTAACAAGGCATCGTTTAGATGCATAGCCATGCCACCTGTTACCAAGAAAGCAACTTTAATATTCCAATCTGCTAATGTATTTATTATAAAATCAGCAAGTCTTATTTTATTTTTCATTTTTTTATCTAATATGGTTTAAATTCTTTATAATTTACTTCACATCTAGCTAATATAGAATGTTTTGCGGCTAATGCCATTTTCAGACTAATGGCAGCCTCTTTTATACTAACGATAGGAGAAATAGAACCGGAGTTAACTTCTAAAAAATGTTTTGTAAGATCAATAAACATTTTATTTCTAGAAAAATTTAGATAAGAAAATATATTTTTTGTTAAACGTTTATTATCAGTCACAATTAAATCATTACACTCTGAATTCCAATAAATTGTTCCACGATCACCAACTATTGAAACTGATCGCTCAGAAGGATATCGTAAGTAATCTAATTGTATAGAAACCGGTATTGAACTAGAATTATATAAATATCTCATCAAAATTATTACACTATCTTCTACATTAATATCTAAATCACTTAATTTACCGCCAACTGCATAAATACTTTCAGGAGGACCAAAAAACCAAGCAGCCAAATCAAATTCATGAATTTGGGTAACCAATGCACCACCCCCTAAATCATTTCTGGCAGCATAACTTTGACGATAATCTTCATATGGGTGCCAAAAAGGAAGATATTCACCGTTAACAAAGTTAGCAGAAACTAAATTACCAATTAATTTTTTTTCTAAAATTGATTTTATCTCTTTCATTGCTGGATGAAAACGAAATTGATAACCAATTAATGTTCTATTTTTATTTTTTGAATTAGTATTTAATAAATCTTCTACACCTTCCCAATTAGAACTGAGCGGTTTTTCAATAAAAATTGAACAATTATTTTTCATAGCTAATTTTGCATTTGTTATATGAAATATAGATGGATTAGTAATATATACTAAATCAGGGTTATTATTCAAAGCTAAATCTATATTTTCAAATTCAAGAATATTATATTTATTTATTAAATCTTCTGTTGTACCATTTATTTCCATTTTTTCATTTAAAAACGGAACTTTTTTAATTCTTCTAACTGCTAATATCTCAGGTAAAGTGGGTAACAGTTGTATAATATTTCTTAAATGACGTTGCCCGATTGAACCTAACCCGATAAATAGTATTTTCATAATTATTTTATATTATTTATAGTTTTTAAAAAATTAATATTATTTTTTATACAATTAATCCAACTGGGGAATACAGGAGTTTCAAGCGTAAATTTACCACTATATCCAGATTCAATTGCAAAATTTAAAAATGCAATGATTGGAGTATCTCCTTCTCCTAAATCAACACTATCTCCATTTATTCGACGATCTTTAATATGTATAACCCGAATATATTGTTTTAAAATTTTAAAATCTGATATAATATTATAGCCTAAAAAAAAAGCATTACCTATATCGTAACATATGTTAATTTTATCATTATTTAAGTAATTTATTAGTTTTAAGATTTCAATAGATGATAAAGATAATTCTAAATTAAAAAAACATTTATTATTAATCTCGTTTAAATTTTTTTTCAAATATATATATTTATTTATATTAAATATTATATCTTCTATTTCACAAAATGGAATATTAATATCAGATATACCTATTGAATATGCATGATCTATTACGGTATTTAATTTTAAAATTGAATTTTGAGTATTTATATTCTCAATTGGCAATAATAAATGATTATTAATTAGAAAATGAGCACATAATGTTTCAATTTTAATATTATTTTTTAATGCAATTAATTTAATTTCTTCCATCAAACCTAGGTCGCTTAAAGGATTGTCCAGCCAATCACCTTCATCGACTAACCACTCAATAAATTTGAATCCTAATTCATTAGCCCGGCAAAATTCGTCACGCCATTGAGTATAGGGAAATGTTTGTAGATACCCAATTTTTTTGGGAGATAAACGACCCTGCATTATTCCTAAACTTATAGTATTTAATATAGTTTTATGCATTATTTTCTAAAAATATTTTTAATACTCATAAATGTAAAAAAATTGTTAGTCATTTTCTTCGAACTAGTGTGTTGCCTCTAAGTTGAAGGACTTCGAGTGATTTTATATTAAGATACCATTGTTGTTTAAGGTGGGGACCCAATGTCCACAACTTAAGGCGGCCCGAATTCTCGCCTAAAAAATTTGGAGGAAACAAAGCAATTAAAAATTAAATAAGGTAATTTTTTTATATTTACCTCTAAGAGCCCTTGACATTT
>JAITSD010000045.1 GCA_031288055.1 Candidatus Opitulatrix roisinitermitis
AAAAAACAATTATTGTGCCAGGTAAATTATTTTTTGAAATGATAAAAAGTTTGCCAGGTTCAGAAATTTCAATAAAAGGAGATACTAAAACTAATAAATTTGTAATTGCTAGCAAAAAAATTAAATTTACAATTAGTTCAATTTTACCAGAGGAGTACCCGTCAGTTTTATCTAAAGGTGATAAAACTGGTGAAATAGAATCGGAAAACTTATTTGAATGTATTAGTAAAACTTTTAATGCTTCCAATCATGATGAATCTGTGCCAGTTTTAGCCAGTATAAAAATGTCGTTTAAAGATAAAACAATTCAATATGATTCCACAGACAGATTTCGTTTAGCTAAAGCTATTGGTCAATGGCAAAGTCAGAATAAACAAACCGAAGAAATTTTAGTTGGCTCTAGAGGGGTTTTTGAATTATCTAAAGCTTTTAAGGGTAAAGGTAAATTAGAGATATTTTTAAGAAAAGGTAATAATGATAAAAATACCACAGTAGCTTTTGCCACAATTAATAGATTAATTATTTTACCTTTATTAAATGTGGAAAAGTTTCCACCCACTGACAGTCTTTTTATTAAAAATCATGAAACAGTAGTTACCGTTAATTCTAAACAACTTTTAGAATGTTTAGCTAGAGCAGCTATAGTTTCTTTAAAAAATCGAGTATCTTTAGAATATAATAATGCCGAAATTAAAGTTACAGCTGGTGAGGATGGTGACATAGGTTCAACTAGTGAAAATATACCTGCCACTATTGTAGGAGCAGCTAAAAAGGTTATTTATAATATAAATTATTTAGAGGATGGGTTATCTCCTATTTTAACAGATAATATTAATATAAAAATAAATGAACCGCATAGACCTAATGAAATATGTGCAGTTGATGATAAAGGACAAGTTAAAGATAATTATAAATATTTAATTGTACCTATTTCTAGTTAGTAAATAAATAATTTTTTATGTACATTTGCCAACAAAGATTATATAATTATCGTAATTTTAATAATAGTCAATGGCAATTTAGATCAGGAATTAATGTTTTATATGGCAATAATGGTGTGGGCAAAAGCAATATTTTAGAAGCTATTGATTATGTTATAAATAAAGCATCTTTTAAAACGACTAATCGTTTAAATTTAATTAAATATAAAGAAAAATATAGTTTAATTCAATTACAAATAAAAGATAATAATTCATCTAAAATAAACAATTTAGATGTTGAAATAAGAACTGATAAAGAGGATGAGAAATTAAGAATTAATCAAAAAAGAGTTACTAAAACAGAATTAAGTCAATTTTTTATTTCGTCGATTTATACACCAATTTTAGTTAATGTAGTTTATAATGGAGTTACTTCTTTAAGGTCGTTTCTAGATAATGCCATAATTGAATTAAAACCAAAATTGTTTTTAGATTATAAAAATTTAAAAGATTTACTTTATCAAAGGGCTTTAATTTTAAAAACTTTTGATTTTAATAAACCACAAACGAATGATATTTTTCATCAAATTACTAAACAATATATAAAAACTGCTGCCAAAATATGTTTTTATCGATTAGCTTTTTTGAAAAAAATTTTACCCTTAATAAATAAATTTTATAAATTATTAAATAATTCAGCTGATGATATAACAATTGATTATATTTCGCGATATATTAATTTAACAAACGATAATTTAGTTAGTGAAACACAAATAACAAATAATTTAACTAAAATATTAGACGGGGTTTTTATTCAAGAAAAATCTGCTGGGCAAAATTTAATTGGCCCACATAGAGATAAAATAGTTTTTATGTCTAATAGTCAACCAATTTCTGTGATTTTTTCCACAGGACAAACACAAATATTTTGTTTAGCATTAATTTTGGCAATTCATGAATTAAAAACTAAACAAAATCTAAGTTATAAACCCAGTGATATTTTATTATTAGATGATATTTTAGCTAGTCTAGATAATACAACAATAGTTAAACTATTTAAGTTATTATCTAATTATAATCAAGTTTTTATAACTAATGCTCTTAAATTAGATATTTATAAATTAACTAAACTCACGTTCAAGGAAGAAATAAATGAACTCCAAATCAAATAGTTACGACAATAATCAAAGCAAAAATACCAACAATATAGTTTATAGTTCTTTTTCGGAGTTTGTGATTAATCAATTTCAAGATCCAGCAAAAGTCGCAAAAAGAGCTTTTGACAACATAATTTATACGCCTAAATTAAACACTAACAAAAAATTATTAATTGAAGGACAATATGATAATATAAAAGATTTGAAATTATCAGATAGTGTTTGGCAAAAAGGTTGGTTATTAGCCGATTTAATTAGCAAATGGTCTTTAATGGTTTCTCCACAAATTGCTAAAAACAGTTTTCCCGATAAAATAGTTGGTGATAAATTATATATTAATATTGACGATCCTAATATTAAAAATGTTCTGGTTCAAAATAAGCAAACACTTTTGCAAAGAATAAATAAATATACTAATAATAAAGTTATAAAAGATATTTATTTAAAAATTGATATGGTAAATCAATCAAATGAGGCCAAGTTTTTTGGTGAATATTTTGACAAGTTGCAAAACTTTTATGTTCAAATATACACTAAAGGATCAGAATATGGATTAATTGGTCCAAAAGAGCTAGATAATATTTGGGATAGGCATATTATAAATTCGGCTAGTTTAACTAAATTTATAAAACCAAATGATAAAGTCTGTGATATAGGTACAGGCGGCGGTTTTCCGGGAATTGTTTTAGCGGTGTTAAATCCAACTAGTCAATTTACTTTTATAGAATCTCAAACTAAACGCTGTCAATGGTTAGCCAGTCAAATAAAAAAATTAAATTTGTCAAATGTGGAAATATTAAATCAAAGAGCTGAAAAAGTTTTAAATTTAAAATTTGATAAGGTTACTTCACGAGCTGTGGCTCCGTTGCGGAAATTAGTTCCACAAACTCAACATTTATTATCTGAAAACGGGGTTATGTTAGCTCTAAAAGGCAAACTAGTGCAGAAAGAAATTATTGAAGCAAAAACGGTTTTAATTCAAGCAGGTTTGAAAAATTTGGCAGTTGTTGAAATCTCAGCTGATGAAATTATGAATAAGCCAAATTTTTCATATTATTCTCCAGCTAGAGTTTTTTATGCTGAAAAAAGTAATTGAATTATTAAGTTTTAAAAAATAATTATAATTATTGCGGTTGTTTTATAGCTTCAAGTTTAATTTTGTATTCAGGATTTACTCCCATATTTCGAACCTCTTGTAAAACCAAATTATTTATACCTAAAGTTTTAACCCATTCTTGTAAAAAAGTTATATCTGTTTTAGACATAACAGTTGGATCAATCGTGGTGCGAAATTGCACATCTACATTAGATTGCAAAACCATATCTATTGATTTTTTAGCATTATCCCAAGCACTAAGATTTTGAGTAATGGCTTGATAGAGATTTGGCGGGGCTTTTATATCAAACCCAATCCAATCAATTAATGGTAAGGTTTTTTTAAGGTTGGCTGGATAAGCCCCGCCAGTATGTAAACCTACAGCAAACTCCATATTTTTAATTGTTTGTATAGCTAGGGATAAATTGGTTTGCATAGTAGGTTCACCTCCAGAAAAGACCAACCCATCTAAAAGGCCATATCGTTTTTCCAAGTGTTTTATAACACTTGGAAAACTTACTTGACCTTTTAGATGGGGATCTAAAATGGAATAGTTATGACAGTAATTACATCTCCAGGGACAGCCCTGCAAAAAAGCCACTGAGACTATTTTGCCGGGCCAATCTACCGTGGAGTATTTGTTATAACCAGCGATATTTATAATTTTGGTTCCTTGAAGGAAACTCTTTCTTTATATTCGCCAACTTTTCCGGTGTTAAAAGAAGAGACCGGTCTAAAATAACCCATAACCCTAGTCCAAACCTCACATTGAACTCTTTGGTTTTCAGGGCTTTTTTCATTAAGTCCATGTTCTTTGTCATAAATAGGATCAAAGAAATGCTCGCCGTTAATATATCCATTTACAGGACTTATGGAAAAAGTTGGTGTCACAGTTACATAAGGTAGAGAATAATTAGTTAATGCTCTTTTTATAATCTCTTTGCAAACTTTGGCATTAGAAATCCTTTCGCCCATATATAAATGCAAAACTGTACCACCAGTATATTTAGTTTGTAAACTCTCTTGCTTTTCCAAGGCTTCAAAAGGGTCGTCGGTATAACCAACAGGTAATTGTGATGAATTAGTATAGTAAGGTTCAGCAGTTGTGCCAGCTTGCAAAATATCAGGATAACGGCTTTTGTCCTCTTTAGCAAAGCGATAAGTTGTGCCTTCAGCTGGGGTAGCTTCTAAATTGTACATATGCCCAGTTTCCTCCTGAAATTCAACCATTTTTTCTCTAATATGATCTAATAATTTAATAGCTATGGCTTCGCCTTTAGGGTCTGTAATATCAGTTTCTTTTGATGAACGAGCGGTATAATTTCTGACCATCTCATTAACCCCATTAACTCCTATGGTTGAGAAATGATTGTCAAGGCCATTTGGTAAATAACGATTGGTATAAGGGAATAAACCTTTATCAATATAGCGGCTAATAGTGGCTCTTTTAACTTCTAAAGAAGTTTTGGCTAAACCTAATAAATAGTCAACTTGTTTAATTAATCCATCCCAATCACCAGCATAAACATAGCCTAGTCTAGCACAGTTTAGAGTTACTACGCCAATAGATCCAGTTTGTTCGGCTGAACCAAACAGACCATTACCCCTTTTCAATAATTCAGTTAAGTCTAGTCTTAGGCGGCAACACATAGAACGAATTTGATGAGGATCCATATCTGAGGAGATAAAATTAGAAAAGTAAGGCAAGCCATATTTAGCAGTCATTTCAAAGATTTCATCAACAATTTTGTTATCCCAAGGAAAATCGTTTGTGACATTATAAGTCGGTATAGGAAAAGTGAAAACACGGCCATTGGCATCACCTGTGGTCATAATTTCCACATAAGCTTTGTTAATCATATCCATTTCTTTTTGACAGTCAGCATAGGTAAAATCAGCAATTTCTCCACCAATTAATGGATTTTGTACGCCGATTTCTTCAGGACAGACGATATCAAAAGTTAAATTAGTGAAAGGAGTTTGGGTACCCCAACGACTAGGTGTGTTGAGATTAAAAATTAATTCTTGAATGCCCTGTTTAACGGTTTTGTAGTTTAATTTATCGGTTTTAACAAAAGGTGCCATATATGTATCAAAAGATGAAAAGGCTTGAGCTCCAGCCCATTCATTTTGTAAAGTGCCTAAAAAGTTAACAACTTGGCCAATAGCTGCACTGAAATGACTAGGTGGTTTGGCATCAACTTTTCCTTCTACGCCATTTAAGCCCTCTTCTAAAAGAGTTCTTAATGACCAACCTGCACAATATCCTGAAAGCATATCTAAATCATGAATATGGTAGTCTCCGCGGCGATGAGCTTCACCAATTTCTGGATTAATTGGCCCGTAAACTTCATTTAGCCAATAATTTGCTATAACTTTACCGGAAGTATTTAAAATCATTCCGCCCAAAGAATAAGTTTGGTTAGCGTTGGCTTTAACACGCCAATCTAGTTTTTCTAAATATTCATTAACTGTGGATTCCACTTGTATCGATTTACCTGTTTGTGACATATTTTCCTTTCATATCTAATTTAATTATATCATTGTTTCTTTTATTTTGGTTATCAAACCACTATATATTGTGGTCTTTTTCTTGTTTCACCACTATATATAGTTTTAGCTTAGCTGTTTTGTATTCAAAAAACGTTATTAAAATTGCATATTTTGTGAAGATTGTGTAAAACTAGTTTACAATTTTTAGAACTTTAGTTTTAGTTTTATGACCTTTAATAATATTGATTTTGGATTTAGGAATACTTAGATATTTAGCAAATAGTTCAATTATTTTTTTATTAGCTTGGTTATTTTGCGATTTTTGTTGAATATAAATTGTAAAAGATGTAACTTCATTATCGGTTGTTGGATTTTTAATTATTAATGAACCTTTACTAGAACCAGTTTTAACGCGGATTTCAAAAGTCTGAGTAGTCATAATTATAATTTTAAGTATATAATAAAATTTTTATCT
>JAITSD010000067.1 GCA_031288055.1 Candidatus Opitulatrix roisinitermitis
ACTGGTTTAGTTATGGTTATGGGCGAGGTATCCACTAAAAGTTATGTACCGATAGAACAGGTTGTTAGGCAAACTTTAAAAAAAATTGGTTATAATTCGTCACATGTGGGTTTTGATTATGAAAGTTGTGGAGTTTTAGTTTCTATAGATTCACAATCACCAGATATTTCTCAAGGCGTGGATCATACTAAAGATAATAGATCTAAATTAGATCGTTTAGGGGCTGGCGATCAAGGTATTATGTTTGGCTATGCCAATACTGAAACAAAGGAATTATTTCCCCTAGCTCCTAAAATAGCTAATGATTTAGCTTTTAGATTAACTGAAGTTAGACAGAACAAAGAAATTGCTAATTTGCGACCAGATGGTAAAACTCAAATTACTTTAGAATATTTAAAAAATGAAATGCCAAAAGTTAAGACAGTGGTTATTTCAGCACAACATAATGATAGGATTGATGAAAATTATTTAGCTCAACAAGTCAGAAATCAGGTGGTTGATAAAGTTTTAGCTAATTATAAAATTGATAGTTCTAAATATGATTTTATTTTTAACCCTACAGGTAAGTTTATTATTGGCGGTCCTAGAGCTGATACTGGTTTAACGGGTCGTAAAATAATTGTTGATACTTATGGCGGTGTGGCACATAATGGCGGTGGGGCTTTTTCGGGTAAAGACCCTTCAAAAGTCGATAGAAGTGCCTCTTATGCTCTGCGTTGGATAGCTAAAAATATTGTGGCTAGCGGCTTAGCTAAAGAGGTGGAATTGCAAATAAGTTATGCTATAGGTATCGCTAAACCAATTAGTTTAAATATTAATACTTTTGGTACTGGCCATTATTCAGATGATATGATTTTACAAGCGGTTGATAAAGTCTTTGATTTACGCCCAGCGGCTATTATTCAAAGTTTAGGTTTATTGTATGTTGATTACACAAAAACTAGTGTTTTTGGTCATTTTGGCAGAACAGATATTCAATTTCCTTGGGAAGAAACCAATAGAGTAGAGGCTTTACAAACAGTTATTACATCACTTAATGTTTAAAGTTTAAATACTATGTTAAAAGCCGTTTATAAAGTTGCTTTTATAAATCGAACTTTCCCTCAATTTATAAACTCTATTTATTATTACAACGCTCCGCCAAATATGATTTTATCGGTCGGGTCTGTGGTCAGAGTGCCATTTGCTAACTATAAGCAATTGCTTTACGGGGTTATTTTGGAAAAATTATCAACGCAAAATAAGGTTTATAATAATAAAACTATTGATAGTTTGGTCAATGGAGTGTTTTTGCCGGTTAGCTTATTAAATTTTTTTCAGGTTCAAGCTAAAAAATATAATATAGCTGTGTCCAATTTATTTAAATATAATATACCTAAGTTTAATGATAGCTGGCTAGATAATATTAACCGCCAGCTAAATAAACCTCAACAACTATCGCAAATAAATTTCCAATTATGTGCTAAGTTATATAAATATTTATTGGCTGGAAATTATGATAATTTGCAGAGGATTTTTTTTGGTAAGGCTAATTATAATTTACAATCCTTACCTGGAGTGGCAGAATATAATGGTCGGTTTTATCATTTGCAAACTCTTTTATTGGCTTTAAAAATTGCTCGCAGTTTGCTTGATAAACAAAGTCTTATAGTAACTTTACCTTATCAAAGATATTTAGATTTATTAGTAGATTATTTAAAGCAATTAGGAGCTAGGTTTAGTGATTTTGAAATACTTAGCGATATAGCAGTTTTTAATGATAGCGAAAATTCTAAAGATTATTTTTATAAATGGTTACAAGTTTTGTATGGTAAATCTGGAGTGGTAATTGGCACAAAAAAATCAACTTATAGTCCTTTAAATGATTTTGATTGTGCTATAACGCTTGATGAACAAGATTTTGCTCATAAATCTGGTTATAAGCCTTATAATAATTTAGCTTTGGATTTAATTGACCGAGCTAATTTACAAAGCAAGCCTATTTTGTCAATTTCTGCTGGTTTTTTTAGTAGATCTTATCAGTCAGTTAATTTTATATCAGCTAATATTAAAAACTTGCGTAGTGACAGGACTAGTTTAGAATTTAAAAATTTTAATACTAATGATAAATCAGCTAAAGATTTAACTGATATTTCTCGGTTACCTCATAAAGCTTATGAAGCATTGAAGCAAGCTTCATCTAAAGGTTCAGTTTTGGTAATTGTGGCTTCTAAATTAGGTAAAGCTGGCACAAAATCAACTTATGATTGGTTCAAAAAAGCTTTCGCTAATACACTTATTAAAGTTTCAGCTAAAAATATTCAACAAGGTGTTATATCACAAGTGGACAATTATCCGCAAATTGTGATTTCCACTTTAGGTGCTGCACCTGTGGCAGTAAGCGGTTGGCAAGCTATTTTTATATTAGAAGCTAATAGCTATTTTAATTATAAAGATGTTAATTTTAAATCAATTTTAAGTAGTTGGATGAATGCCATATCATTTATAAAATTATCAAGTCAATCAACGGTTTGGTTAATTAAATCTGTACCAGATATTGCTTTGCAAACTTTGAAAAAATGGCAACCACAGCTTTTAGATCTCTCAGACAATAATTTGCAGAGTTTACAAGCTAGTTTTGATAGTATTTAAAAAATTAACCCAATTGAATAAATTAAGGATTATATATTAACTGCCTTTGACTTTCACATTAGCTGCGGTTGCACCAGTCCCGTCAATTAACCAATCAACCGAAGTCTGATTTTGGGCTAGTATAAAATGTCCGTTCCAAGTAACACCCTGAAACATACTAGATTTAGTGGCTGTGGAAGCAGTTAAATCAGTGTCCGACCAATCAATATCGTCATTTAAGGTGGCATTAATAAACATATAATTCATATTAGTCGCCACATTGCCAAACCCCGCAGGTAAACTAAAGCTAGTTGTTGGTAATGAAGCCCCCCAAAACATACTACCCATATCAGCTGCTACACTGCCAAACCCCGCAGGCAACGAAAAATTGGCGGGTAAAGTGACCCAGGTGAACATAGATGACATATTAGTTGCCACATTGCCAAATCCCGCAGGCAACGAAAAATCAGCTGGTAAAGTTGCATATGCAAACATATTACTCATATTAGTCGCCGCACTGCCAAATCCTGCTGGAAATGAAAACCCAGAGCCAAAAGTGGCATTATCAAAAAACGAACTAAAATCAGTAGCTTTCGGTAAAAAATTGTTACCTAAAGATAAGCTGTGGAGTGAGCTAGAATAAAACATCCGCGAAGTTTTAGTAGCATTTGGCATAAAATTATCGCCTATTGACATATTGCCTGAAACTGTAATCCAAAACATAGTGTCTAAATCACCGTTAGTTTGTTTTGTCATAAAATCATTGCCTATAGATAAATCACCAGAAATTGTGGCTTGTGTAAATGTATAATAAGGCCACGAATCGTTAGCATTTGGCATAAAATTATTTCCTATGGTTAAATTACCATGAACTGTAATTCCGCTAAACACATCAGTGTAATTACTAATAGTTTTTGGAGCAAAATTATCTCCTA
>JAITSD010000087.1 GCA_031288055.1 Candidatus Opitulatrix roisinitermitis
CTAACCCACCACTTATAAAAGTCACAACAGTGAATAAAAACAAACTAATAATAATTCCAAACTTTTTAATTTCCATACTAAAATTATTCCAAAAAAAAAAACGGTTAATAGCCTGATAATTTTCTAATAAAATTGTTAGAAAATTTGCATTAAAATAAGTAGGATTATAAACTGCAAGATGGTTTTGTTTGATATAGTTTGTAAGGAAAAGTAATAATAAAAAATGTATAATTTTTTAGAAATCTAATGAGAAAAAGATTTATTAGGTAAATTAAATGCTAAGATAAATTATATGGTAAGTACTCGTAAATATGACAAGAAAAAAGAGTTAGACCAATTTTATACCAATCCAGACATCGCTTCGCTGTGTATTGATCGAAGCATTAATACTTTTATTCAATTAGGCTATTGTTTTGATAATTTGCAATTTTTGGAACCTTCGGCTGGTGAGGGGGCTTTTATTCAGGCAGTTAAAAAGTTTGGTAAAAGTTTTGCTTTTGATTTAGATCCTAAAAATAAAAGTATTTTTAAAATAGATTTTTTAAATGATAACATTTCCCAAAAAAATATTAATAAAAAATTATTGAAGTTGCCTTCAAGAAAAAAGTTAATTACTATTGGTAACCCACCCTTTGGTAACCGATCAAAATTAGCAATTAGATTTATAAATAAGGCGTTTGAATATTCAGATACTGTGGCTTTTATTGTACCATTAATGTTTCAAAAATATTCTGCACAAAGTAAAATTCGGACAGAAGCTAAATTAGTATTTGACACTAAAATACCAAGTAATAGTTTTTTATATGAAGGTAAAGAGTATAATGTTAGATGTTGTTGGCAAATTTGGACATTAAGAAATTCCAAATTACAGAATATAAGAATTAAAACTTCACCTATTACAAAACATCCTGATTTCGAGATGTGGCAATATAATAACACCCCTGAAGCAAAAAAATATTTTAATAAAAAAAAATATAATTGGAACTTTGCGGTTCCTAGGCAAGGTTATAAAAATTATTCTTTAAAAGAAAAAAGCCCCGATAATTTAAGTCCTTCAACTCAGTGGATTTTTTTTAAAGCTAAAAGTAAAAAGGTTTTAGATTTACTTTATAAAATTGATTTTCAAAAGCTTTCGTATAAAAATACCACTGTGCCAGGGTTTGGTAAAGCCGATGTTATTCAAGAATTTAATCAGATGTTTTCAAATTATGAAAAGGTAATTTGATTATCATTGGTACTTTTCACCCAAACATTCCAATTTGGTGAGCCAAAACCAAGTTTTGCTGGAACTTTGGGTTTATTAGGGAATAATGAGTAATTATTTTTCCAGTTTAATGTAAACTTAATAGATATCTTAGATAAGCGGTTTTTTATAAAAATATTAACCCTCTTATCTTTACTGGTTATTTCAGCTTTGGTAATGAACCATTTTCCCACATAGTAACTTATATTATCTATTATTTTTGGTTGATTATTCTCAAAAGAGATTTTTATGTAATAGCTATTACTTTTATTATTATTTGAAATGTCAAGAACTTCATTTTCCAAATATGCTTGTTCCTTAATAAATAATGTATTATTTTTGGTTTTCATAAATTCGATAAACTCGGTAACGGCAGTTTTTAGAGCAGTATGAAGTCGGTTATATTGGTTGTCGATATTTTTATCTTTTTTATATAACTCTTGCCATTGTTTTCGCACATTTAAAGTTAGTGCATTACTAAAGATATCTGTGCCAAAAATCTTGGCAAATTTAGGCATACCAATATTTTTAGCGGTTGGTGTGCCAAACTTTATTTCTATGTTAATGATTTCTCTCTGTGGTAATTCATGAAAAAGATCAGCACCGATTTTATTATTATTTGAACTTTTGTTTAGTTTAATGTTATCTATATTTTGTAAATTGTTATAATAGTAATAACTAATTGCATTTTTTATATATTTTTGCCAGCTAACAATAAAATCAGAAATTTGGTTTGGCTTTTTATTACGTAATATCGTAACTTTTTCTCTATTTGGCAACTGATAAATATTATTCACGTTGTTTTTAAAATTATCTGAACAAAGAGCTTGTTCCAGTTCGCGTATACACTTATCTACATTTACCATGTAATCACACTATCAATTTATTTATAATTGACACTAATCTATGTGAACTAATAACTTTTTTGTTATATGTGCTATTGAAATATGTTGATTAAATTGAAAGTTTCACTCTAAAGCGATAATTTCATCTCCTATGATGACTTCGCCGTATTTGAAAGACATATTAGGGTAATTATCTGAATTTAAAATAACCACAGGAGTAACTATTTTGTAACCTTTTTGTTGAATTAAAGCAAAATCAGCTTCAATAATTAAATCACCTTTTTTAACTTTATCACCGGCTTTGATAGATGATTTAAAGCCCTGTCCGTTTAGCTTAACTGTGTCAAGTCCTATATGAACTAAAACTTCAACACCTTTATTAGTTGTCATACTAAAAGCGTGCAGTGTATCAAAAATAGTGCTAATTTCCCCATCAGCAGGAGCAAGTATTTTATGACTTTTTGGTATAATACCCACGCCTTTACCTAAAATACCTTGCGAAAAAGCTTTATCAGGAACTTGTTCCAGAGGGATTGATTGTCCGTTGGTTATGGCAAATATGCCACTATTATTTTGTTTACCTAATTTGAAAAATCTCATTTTATCACCTTTTAATTTTTATCCTTTTCTTTATTTTAAATTGTTTTGTAAAATTACACTATTGTTTTCGTCAATTAAATTTAGCAATGGTAGATATTCGGGTAAAACACAGCCGACATAATTAGCTGTTGGAGAAAAATTTAAATTCTGCTTAGCGATTTCCAGCTCACCCGAATATCTACCAGCTAATTTATTTTCCTCAGTTATTGTGCCGATTGGCCTGTTTATTGTTTTGTTAATTGGTCTAGTTTTACGAGAGCTTATTAGCCGTAAAATATTATCTGGTGTATCGTTTCTAAGTTTAAATATTTTGCCGCTTAGAAATTGATAATCGCGTTCTAAATTGGTAGGTAGAGTAATAATTTGTTTTTGTAAATAATGATTTATATATTTTATAGTTTGTATTTGGGCTTTTGAATCACCAATTAATACTCCATAAGTGTTAGTGGTTTTTAATAATTCCACTGCGGCGACAAACGGATTAGCTCCGCGATGTTTTTCTAGTGTGGGTAAACCAGTATAAAAAGGAAAGCGTTTTAATAAATCACCTGGCACAAAAGCTGAAGTTTTTATATTATAATCTGCTAATAACTGATTTTTCTTTATAAGGCCTCCTTTAGATAAACCAGTATTAACTTTAGGGTAAAAATTATGCATAAAAGTTAATTGTTTAAAATTAATTTTGCTATTTCTAATTTGTTGTATTAATTCATAATTTATAGTGCTAGCATTTAAAACAAAGTCAAAGTTTTTTTGATTTTGTTTAATAAAATCAATTTCGTTAAAACCAAAATCGAGTCGTAATTTGCGAATTTTCAATTTTTGAAAAATAGAGTTATCGTTATTTTTAACTCCTAATTTTTGATAGACAATAGGTGATATATCTGGCACCAAATTAACTTTGTATTTTTTACATAAATTATTTAGTAATAAAAATTTGTTTTTAAAATTAGTTAAATCTTCCTCAGGAATATGTAAAGATGTAAAAACATCAGTTACGCCAATTTTTAAAGCTTGTTGAATATATAGTTCATCAAAATCTTTAAAATAAACCGATATACCCAGCATTAGTTTTGTTCAGTTTTTATATCTTTGGGGATACCAAAGAAGTAAGTTAAAATAAACCCTCCTAAATAACCAGACAGCAAACTGATTAAATAAAATAGCCATTTTCCTTGATAGATTAAGGGCAATAGTGCTAGACCTGATGGACCTATGGCTATAGCCCCGATACCGCCTATACCCCCTATAATAGCTCCTCCTATACCTCCACCTAAACAAGCTGTTATAAAAGGTCGGCCTAATGGCAAAGTTACGCCATATATTAAAGGTTCGCCAATACCTAAAATACCTACAGGTAAAGCTCCTTTTATTAAGCCCATCAATTCTTTGTTTTTGTGGCATTTAACAATCAAAGCTAAAGCAGCACCAACTTGTCCGGCTCCTGCCATAGCTAAAATTGGTAGCAGAGGAGTATTTGCTTGGTTAGCAATCATTTCCATATGTATAGGAGTTAATATTTGGTGTAAACCAAACATAACCATAGGCAAAAAAACTGAACCTAAAATAAATCCTGAAATTGGTCCGCCAACAAATAAAATCCAATTTATTCCACCCACTAAACCTTGAGAAATATAGCCAGCTAGTGGCATAATAAATAATAATTCAATGGCTGATATAATTATTAAAACAATTGTGGGAGTGACTATTATATCTAAAGAATCGGGCACCCATTTACGACACCATTTTTCTAGTAAACAAGCTAACCAAACAACTAATAAAACCCCTATTACGCCGCCTTGACCAGAGGTTAGAACTCCGCCATCAAAAATATTAGGAATTGTTTGTTTATCGGTTATGCCAGGCAAAAGTGAAATACCGCCTATAATTCCGCCTATAACAGCAGTGCCGCCAAATTCCTTGGCTGCATTAATACCGCAATATATAGCTAAATATGAAAATAGAGCTTTTTGAATAATGCCGGTATATAAAACCACTGAAGTCCAAGGTTCACCGCTTAATTGTCCGCCTACAATCATATTAGAAACAACAGAACCTATACCAGCAATTAATCCAGCTCCAACCATGCCTGGAATTAAGGGTACGAAAACTGCGGCAATTGATTTTAATATTTTTTTACCAAGACCATTTTTTTGTTTTTTCTTTTGTTGGGCTTTAACCTCTTTGGCTTTAACTTCAGCCATTTGCCGATTTGATAGATTATTTGTTTGAGCAGTGGTTTCGACAGCTAAATTATCGCTGGCGGGTAAACTTTTAGCTAATTTATTGTTGGCTGTTTTAGTTTGGTCAGCGGAGTTTATAACAATTTCATCACCTTGTTTTACACCTGCCATTTGAGCCATTAAATCAGCTACTTTAACTGATTTACCAGGACCTATTACGACTTGAATGGTATCAGCATCTTCCACAATTCCTAAAACTTCAGGAATGGCCTTTAACTGTCCAATATTAACTTTTGCTAAATCGCGAATTTTTAAACGAACTCTTGTCATACAACTGTAAATCTTAACTACATTATCTAATCCACCAACTTTATCAAAAATTGCTTGACCTAATATTTGATTTTTATTGTCTGCCATTTTGTCTCTCTTTTGCTTCGTTGTTTAATACTTAATAGCTTATTTATATATCAATTATACACTAGAATTGAAAATTTGCTAGATGCGAAGTTTTAAATTAGATGTGGAAGTTTGAATTTATAAAATTGTAAATAAGTGGTTTTATTATGAAAAATTGCTCGCTTGCCTTATGATAAAATAGAAATATGCCTTTTATGAACGAAAAATTACTGGTTAATGATAAACCGCGCATTAAAAAATATTTTGTTATAGGGGCTTGTTTGGTAGCAGTTTTAATTTGTTCATTATTAGTCTATAATTTCGCTTTTAGAAAAGATT
>JAITSD010000002.1 GCA_031288055.1 Candidatus Opitulatrix roisinitermitis
AAACCTAATGGCAAATATGTATAAATGCCAGGTGATATACGCCTTATATAACCAGCTCTGGTTAATAATTTATGACCTTTAGATTCAGCACTATTAGGATCTTCTCGTAAAGTTTTAAAGAAAAGCTCTGATAATTTTATCATAGTAATTTTTCTATTCTTTTTATAGTTTCATTTTTTCCTAAAATAGCCATAGACTCAAATAAAGGCGGAGAAACTCGTTTACCCGAAATAGCCACCCGTAAAGGTGTAAAAGCAATTTTTGGTTTATAATTATTTACTTCAATCAATTGTTTAAATAAAATAGTGTGTAAAATATCTGTTTGCCAATTATTTTCTTTAGTCAAAATATCTCGGGAAATTTGTAAAACTTGCTTATGAGGAACTTTTTTATCAGTTTGATTTAATTGCTCTCTGGCTTCTTGATTAATTTCCAAATTATCAGCTTTAATAAATAAAAACCTTAACATAGATGAGGCTTGGTTCAATGTTTGAATGCGGGGTTGAATAAGCGGTGTGGCTAATTTTAATATATTTTTTTCCCTATCGTTTAAATTAGCAAATTGTTTAGCAGATAGTATTTTATCACGATGCATATATGGCACTATATAATTTATTAATTTTTCACAAGGTAAAGATCTTATATGTTCTGAGTTTATAGCTAGAGCTTTTTTATAATCAAATCTAGCTGCATTGGGGTTAACGGCTTTTATATCAAAGTTTTTTATAAAGTCTTTTGTGGAAAAAATATCTCTATCAGGTGCTATAGCCCATCCTAAAAGTGCTAAATAATTTATAAAAGCCTCTGGTAAAAAACCTTCATCTTTATATAAAAATAAATTTGACGATGGGTCTCTTTTAGATAATTTTTTATTACCCTCCCCCATAACATAAGGCAGATGTCCAAATTGTGGCACGCCGTCACCTTGATTTTTATTTATACCTATATCTTTTAAATATTTATATAAAACTATTTGGCGGGGGGTTGATGATAAAATGTCCTCGCCTCGTAAAACGCAATTTATGCCCATTAAAGCATCATCTACTGGGTTGACTAAAGTATATAAAGGGTGTCCGTTGCCTCGTACTATAACATAGTCTGGTACAGAACCAGCTGGAAAAGTTATAGTACCCCTAATTAAATCTGTAAAAGTTATGTCGCAATCAGGCATTTTAATTCTTATAACAGGTTTTCTACCTTGATCTATAAATGATTGTTTATCAGCTTGACTAGTATGTCTATCTGCTCCGTCATAGCCAAATTGAGCTGGACGACCATTATTAATATTTCGTTGTTGTATCTCTTCGGGGGTAGAGAAACTTTCATAAGCTAAGCCAGTAGTCAGTAATTTTTTAACAACTTGTTTATAAATGTTATAGCGTTGGCTTTGCCTATATGGCTCATCAGGTCCGCCAACCTCTACACCCTCGTCCCAATCAATGTTTAACCAACGCAAAGCCTCTAATAAAAGTTGATAAGACTCTTCAGAATCTCTTTGCGTATCTGTATCCTCTATACGAAATATAAACTTACCCTTAGTATGTTTTGCCCAAGCCCAATTAAAAAGAGCTGTTCTAATATTTCCCACATGAGGTGTTCCTGTGGGCGATGGGCAAAACCTAACTCTAACCTCAGACATTATTTTTATTATTTGAATTTTGCTTTGGCGTTAAATTGGTTGAATTATCAAATTTTTCATCTTCTAAATCAAAAATAATATATTCTTGAGTGTCTAAATCTTCAGTTTTTTCTCTAATTTCAGTTAATTTTTTATTGACATCTTCAATATCTTTAGGTCTGTCCATTTTTTCGTAAACGTAATTTTTAGCTTCTAGTAATCTTTCTTTAGCCTCAGTGGTAATACCCTTTTGTCTTATTTGACGGTTTAAAATAGCTAAAGCCGATTCAAAATTACCGCCGTCAGCTTTAGCAGCAGCTATAATAATAATATATTCTATACGGGTTTGATCATCGAACTTTTCGCCATCATAAATGGATGATTTAGCCACATTGTCAATATTTCCTAAACCTCTTTCACAATCTAAAAGCATTGGCTCATAGTCAATATTGCCATTTATTCTTTGAGCTGTTTTTAATTCTCGTTTAGCTAAAAAATAATCGCCTTTACGATAAGCTATAATACCTAAAGTTTCTCTAGTTACATCAATTCTAGAAACTTTATGGGCGGCAAATAAAGCATGTTGGAAAGCTAAATCAATATTAATGTCCATATAATGTTGGGCGGCAACTATATGAAGACCTATCTCATTAGCTAAGTTTTTTGGCAAAGTTTTTAATCGACTAATAGAATCCTTATTTAGCATATATAATGACAGTCCTTCAGGGATAGGCGGTTCTTTTATAGTAGTTTTTTTAATAAATGGCTGACTTGTAGTTTGGGAAGGATTTGTCTGGGTGATTTGTGTCATATATATAGTCTAATATCTAGGGGTTAATTTGTCAATGTTACTTATCTATTTGAATACCGACTGTATTTTTTTTGCCTTTTCTTAAAATAGCATATTTGTTATAATAAAAATCATTCTTTGTTAGAATATAATTTTCATCACTAATTTTTATATGGTTTAAATAAAGTCCACCATTCTTAATGGATCTTCTAGCATCTGATTTAGATTGAGATAATGCGGTTTTTACAAAAACATCTACAATATTGTCGCCAATTTTAACTATGGTAGGTTCTAGATTTTTTAAAGAATATAAAACTTGATAAAAGGAAGTCTTATCTAAGGTTTTTTCTATATTCTTATGTTCTAAATTGTTAATATCTTTTATTTTACCAAAAAAGAAATTAGAAGTAGTTAAAGCTTGTTCTAAACCTTTAGACCCGTGAACAAAAGTAGTAACTGTTTTAGCTAAAGTTTTTTGAGCTAATCGCTGTTCGGGATGAAGTTTGTGTTGTTTTAATATTTCTATAATTTCATCAGGGGATAAAAAAGTAAATATTTTTATTAACTTTTCTACATCATTATCAGATGTATTTAGCCAAAATTGATAAAATAGATATGGCGATAACATACTTGGATTTAACCATAAAACCTGCCCACCTTCAGACTTTCCAAACTTAGAGCCATCAGCTTTAGTTATAATAGGTGTTGTTAAAACAGACACTTGTTTGCCTTGGTGTTTTCTAATTAAATCTAAACCAGCTGTTAGATTACCCCATTGATCTTGGCCGCCAGTTTGTAAAACTATATTATATTTTTGATAAAGGTATAAATAATCCCAAGCCTGCAAAACCTGATAAGAGAATTCAGTATAACTAATACCATCAAGTGAATTTAGTCTTTTAGCCACAGTTTCTTTAGAAATCATATTGCCAACTCTAAAAAATTTACCTATATCACGCAAAAAATCTATAACTGTAATGTCTTTAGTCCAGTCTAAATTATTAATTATAACTGCTCCATTTTGGCCTTTAAAATCAAAAAATCTTTTAATTTGCTGAGTTAAATTATCCACCCAAATAGTTATTTTATCTTTAGCTCTCATAATTCTTTCACCTGACTGTTTAGGGTCACCTATAAGTCCTGTGGCACCACCTATAACCAAATAAGGTTTATGTCCTTTAAGTTGTAGATGACGCATAAGAATTATTTGAACTAAATTACCATGGTGCAAAGATGGGGCTGTGGGATCAAACCCACAATAAAAATTAATTGAAGGACTTTCCAAAATATTAGCTAATTGCGATTCATCGGTGGTATGTGACACCAAACCTCGCCATTTTAGTTCTTCTAATAATTTCATCAGTTTTAGCCCTTAAAGTTAATCTTTCTACAATCGAAGTTGTCCGCCAATGTCTGAAACAGCTTGAATAATGGTTTGTCTGGCTGGTAATAAATCGTTTTCATTTAAGGTTTTAGTATTAGATCTAAATTGTATAGCAAAAGTATAAGATATTCTATTTTTAGCTAGATTATTACCTTGGTAAATATCATAAAGCTCTACACTTTCAATAATATTTTCACCACTCTGATTGTCCAGGCTGTTAACAATAGTTTGTTCAATTCGACCAGCTGATAAGGAATTTTTTGTATCATTGTTAAATAATGATTTATCAAATACAAAAGCTAAATCTTGTCTGGCTGGTGGGAAAGGTGAAATATTTTTTGCAGTTTTTGTTTTATTTAAACTAGAATTTAATAAGGTATTTAAGTCGAGTTCAAAAGCAAAAGCCGGTTCAGTTAATTTCAGATTTTGTAAAACTTTGGGGTGCAGGGCACCCATAAAACCAGCAATTTTATTATTACTAGTCATAATTTTAGCACTAATACCTGAATGGTAAGGCGTTTTATTATTATTCTGCAGTTCTAAATCTAAATTATATATTTTGGCAATTTGATCTACTAATGTCCAGCAATCTGCCCAATCATAAACTCTGGCTTTACCCCACCAAGATTTATTTCTAATATTACCCGTTAAAATACCTCCCACATGAAGTGTTTGGGTGGGTAAATTAGCAAAAATAAGCCCTAAATCCTTTTTATTAGGTAATTTACCACCAGCTAGTTTAGGTAATTGGTTAGATTTAGATCTTAATTTAGCTATTTGAGATATTTCAAATAGACTTATATTTTCCAAACCACGAGAATAATTAAATTGACAAGTATATAAAAGAGTTTGTAAAATAGAAGTTCTAATATAGGGTGATTTATCCTGCAAAGGATTAGCTAATTGTATAGCTAATTTATATTCTGGGTCATTTTTATTAATTTGTAAATCAGCAAAATTAGTCTGGCCTACAAAAGGATAAGAATATGTTTCAGTTAAACCATAGTTAACTAAAAGGTTTTTTAGTTTTCTCAAAAGTTTATTTTGCCGAGGTAAGTCAGACATTAATTGCTTTGATGGAGCGGTCGTAGGTATTTTGTCATAACCCCAGACTCTAGCAATTTCTTCACATAAATCAACTGCTAAATTTAAATCATTTCGCCAAGTCGGCACTTGGACTTTTAACAATTGGTTATTATGATTTTTATCATATATTTCAATTTTACAACCTATTTTGCGTAAAATATCAACAACTTTATTTATAGGCAGACTAATCCCAATTAATCGTTTTAATAAATTAGTGGGAAATTCAATTATTTTAGGACTAGCAGTTTTATTCAGCTCATAAATTGTTTTGTCTATATGTCCTTGTCCTAACTCAACTAATAATTTAGCTGCTAAAAAAATTGCGTTAATTTGAATATTAGTATCTACACCTCTGGCAAATCTTTTAGAGGCTTCAGATGGTAATTTATGTCTTTTAGCGGTTCTAGAAATGCTTATAGTATCAAAATGGGCGGCTTCAAGAAAAATATCAGTTGTTTTAGCTTCTATTTCAGTTGATTGCCCACCCATAACTCCCGCCAAACCAATAATTCGTGAACCGTTATTATCTGTTATAAGTAAATCTTCTTTATTTAAAACCCTATCTATCTTATCCAAGGTTTTTAAAGTTTCATTATTTTTAGCTCGTCGAACTACTATAGGAAATTTAAGTTTTTTAAAATCGTAAGTATGTAAAGGCTGTCCTAAATCAAACATAACATAATTTGCCACATCAACTATTAAATTAGTTGGTCTGGTTCCCATATCTAATAAATAATT
>JAITSD010000006.1 GCA_031288055.1 Candidatus Opitulatrix roisinitermitis
TTTGTGTGGGATCAACCGCAAATAAAACTTTATTAACCTGCCAATTTGGCGAGCCGACAATTAAACCAGGAAAATCATAAGGCTCAGCAGTTTGTTCAGGATAAAGTTTAGCTAAAAACTCTGTAATGGTTTTTAATTCCATAACCTTAGTCTACAGTGCCAATAACTAATTACTAGTTAAAAAGATTTAATTCTAATTCCATTTGCTAAAATAAGCATATGGCTATTAAACCAATTCGTCTGCTAGGAGATCCAGTTTTACGAACTAAATGCGCTTTTATACCTAAAATAGATAACAACATAAAACAGTTAATTAAAGATCTATTAGATACCACTAATATGGACGGTAGGGCTGGAGTTTCAGCCAATCAAATAGGCGTATCTTTAAGAGCTTTTAGTTTATATATTGATGAGAAATTAGATTATATTATTAACCCCGAAATCACGTATTTATCACCAGAGCTCCAGGCGGATGAACAAGAAGGCTGTTTGTCAATACCGGGAAAGTGGTATTTAACTAATAGATCCGCTAAAGCTACTTGTCAAGGTATAGATTTATCCGGTAAAACTAAAACTATTACTGGTGAAGGTATTTTAGCTCGAGCTCTACAACACGAGTGTGATCATTTAGATGGTAAATTATTTATTGATAGATTACAAGGTAAAATAAAACGCCAAGCCTATAGAGAATTACATCTTTAGTCATTTTTAATTCTAAAATATTTATAAAAAGCCATAAATAAAACCACCTTAGTTAACTTTAAAATCTTTAGTTAGAAAAACGAAACTCCACCACATCGTCATTTTGCATAATATAATCTTTACCTTCCAAACGCATTTTGCCAGCCTCACGAACCTGCGATTTAGAGCCATATTTTACCAAATCAGCAAAAGAAATAATTTCAGCTTTTATAAACCCTTTAGCAAAATCAGTATGAATAACCCCAGCAGCTTGAACCGCATTCCAACCTTTATAAATTTGCCAGGCCCTAACCTCTTTTAATCCTGCAGTTAAAAAAGTCTGTAAACCTAAAGTTTTAAAACCAATTCTAGCTAATTTATCTAGACCAGACTCTGCTTGACCTGACATAGCCAACATTTCTTTAGCCTCAGTAGGTGTTAAATCAGCCAATTCTGATTCAAATTGAGCATCCAAAAAAACAGCCTCGTCTTGACCAACCATATTAGACAGCTGTTTAATTATAGCTTTATCATCTAAGGACTTATCGTCCAAATTAAAAACCCATATAAATGGTTTGGCTGTTAAAAATTGCCAATCTTTTATGTAATCTAAATTAATTTTCCTATCCTTAACAGCTTGCGATAGTAAAACCCCTTGCTCTAATAAAGTTTTAACTTGAATTATTTGATCGTAATAATCTTTATCAATTTGTCCACCGCGTAATTTTTTTTCCAAACTAGGCATAGCTTTGTCAAGAGTTTGCAAATCAGCCAAAATTAACTCAGTATTAATAATCTCTATATCAAATTTAGGATTAAGTTTACCAGCCACATGAACTATATCATCATTTTTAAAAACTCTAACCACTTGGCATATAGCATCAGACTCACGAATATTAGCTAAAAACTTATTACCCAAGCCCTCGCCTTTCCAAGCCCCCTTTACTATTCCAGCAATATCTACAAAAGTCACTGTAGAATGAATAACTTTAGTTGGATGAAAAATCTCTGCCAAAGCTTCTAAGCGATTATCTGGCAAATTGACTATACCAACATTAGGATCAATTGTAGCGAAAGGATAATTTTCAGCTAAAACCTTTTGTTTAGTTAATGCATTAAATAAAGTTGATTTGCCTACATTAGGTAAACCTACAATACCAATATTTAAAGACATACTTTAGCTTTTTTAGATAACTTATCTGCTGAAATAACTTTTACACAATTAGCTGAGTTTTTGCCAAAATTATTTTTAAAATAATGGCTAACTTTATATATAATAGCCGGTGTTAAAAACAAGAAAATCACCACCGAAAAAATTAAAAAAATAAAACCTGTGCCAAATTCCACAAAATAAGTTTATCATTTTTCAACAATTTTTAAGTTGAATTGACTTTTAAATATTAGCTATTTAATATAATTAATATGCTGATATTCAAAAAAGAAATTGACCCATCGCAATTAATTTGGCACGGTAAAAAATTTTTAGCAGCTTTTTTAATATCTATGACAGTTATAAGTCTTATTTTCAAAATAATTGACTCTGTACCTAAAGGCACTTCGGTAGTAGTAGCTTCACGAAATATTGCCGCTGGCAAAATTATAATACACGATGATTTACAAGTTTTACAAGTCAGCCAAAATGTTGTCACTTCTCAGACCATTAAAGACCCCAATCTAATAATTGACAATAAAACTTCTGTAGATGTCTACAAAGGGCAAATTTTGGCTGACAATTTATTAGTCGGTAATAATGAAAACCTAACAACACCGCCCGGTAAAGTTGCCTTAGCTCTAGTATTAAACGACTCATCAAATGGTAAAATATTCAAAAAAGGTGACAGTATTAATATTCTAACTCTGGCTTCAGATGGTAAAAAAATAATTTATTTAGCCAAAGACGCGCTTATTTTATCACCCATAAATGAACAAGATAACGATCAACAATTTAATGCTTTAATAGCAGTTAATCAAAAAGAAGCCGAACAATTAGCTGTGACTAATGGTTTACAACCTTTAACCGCTTTAAAAAACTAACTAAACTATAACTACTACTCTAAAATATTAACTTATTTGGAACACCTATAATTTTTTATTTTGACTAATCTAAAAAAATTATCTATTTGCTATAACTAAACTTATTTCACCCAATTTCTTATAAGACTTAATTTTTTCAATTATATTAACTGCTTGTCCTCTAATAATTTCTTGATGTGGCTTAGTTAATTCTCGACATAAAGCTATTTGTCTTTTAGGCATAATGGCATCGGCAATTTCTAAAGATTTAATAATTCTATGTGGCGATTCATAAAAAACATTAGTTATTTCACTTGCCATAATTTGCTGATAAAAAGTTTTTAATTTAGTTGCCTTGCGAGGTGCAAAACCCAAAAAAGTAAACTTGTCCATAGCAAATCCACTCCAAAGTAAAGCTAATAAAAAAGCTGTGGGACCAGGCAAAAACTCCAGATTTTGCTCAGATAAAATAGCTTGCCGCAATAAAGTCCAGCCAGGATCGCTAATAGCTGGCATACCAGCATCAGTTACTAAAATAACTTTTTTTATTTTAGCTTGTTCTAACAAAAAATTATCTTTGTATTTAGCGTTATGTTCAAAATAACTAATTATTTTGGCAGGCACTTTTATATCTAAGCTTTTTATTAAACGGTTAAAAACCCTAGTATCTTCACAAGCAATTATATCAGCGTTTTGTAAAGCTTTTAAAACCCTCAAACTAATATCTTCAATATTACCTAATGGCAAACCAGCAAATATTAATGGCATACTAAAATTATATGTTAAAAAACGCAAAGACTAAACTCAAAAAACCTTTTATAAAATCGACTACTTTTACCAGTTTAATAATTATAGTGATTATTAGTTTAGCGGCGGTTTTAATTTGGCAACTTTTTTATCAAACCAATAATCAACAAAATAAGGAGATAATTATGCAAAATGCTCGCGAATATTCCGGTAATTTGAAAAACAAAACTATTATAGGGTTTATTGGTGATTCTATCACTTATGGTGACCCTTTTCCTAATTCTAACGCTGTCCAAACTATGCTAAAAGAATTGGGCGATAAATATTTATACGTAAATGACGGAGTTAATGGTCAAACTTCTCAAAGTTATATTAATGAGTTTTTACCTTTAGCTTTACGCAATTTTCAATATTATAAAGTTAAACAAGTTTGTATTATGTTAGGCACTAATGATGCCAGAGACGAAATTGCCGAAACAGTCAATGATTACAAAACCAATTTGCAATATATAATCGCCAAATTAAAAAATATTGGCATAAATAAAATAATTCTTAATGCTCCACCTAATTTTAACATAATAGATTTTTCGTGGTCTAAAAAATCTAAAGCTAGAATTAAACAATATACTAAAGCTTTAGATCAATTAGTTGATTCTAAATATGTTTATAAGGGAGATAGACAAGCTTGGACAATTTTTGACAAACAACCTAATTTATTATTTGACGATTTACACCCTAACCAAATCGGTTATAAAGTTTTAGGTGAACTTTGGGCTCAGGCCTATAAAGATATTAAATAATTTTTAATACATTTGAATTCTAAACTAATCTAATTCAAAATAAATATACCTGATAGCAAGTTTTTTAACCTCAAATTTTAAGGTGCTTGAATTTCAAAAATATAAGCCACTTGTTGTTTAGGATTAAGACTAAACTTTTTGTCACGGCTATAAATAAACTTCTCACCAGTCAATAAATCTTTAGTGGGACAAGTTTTAACTAATTTAAAATAATCAAAACCTCTTTTAAATAATTTAATTTTAAAAGTTTTAGTTTTTTTGTAATTTAAATTAACTGCCGTAACTAAACATTTAGCCTTGCCATTATCTGTGTAATCACCAGTTATATATCTTAAAAAAACTAAAACATCATTAGCCGTTTTATCAGTTATAATCACTGAATGCATGGTCTTAAAATAGTCTAATTGTCTAATTTTATTTAACCGTTTAAAAAGACTTTGTATGCCATATTGATTAACTTTTGACCAATTACGTACTTTATATTCATATTTTTCATTATTGGCTTGCTCTGTTTTCAAACTATTTATAATTGTTTCAATAAATTCATAGCCGCCATATATACCCCAAGAAACCGATGCCATAGCTGCTATAATAGCTCTAATTTTATGAGCCGCCACACCGCCATCAACTAAATATGGCGTTAAAATATCTGGTGTAGTTGGCCAAAAAGTCGGCTTTATAGAATAACCGTCTTTACCAATAGTTTGAGAAATATAATCCACTAATTCGCTTTTAGTATTTTTCCAAGGAAAATAACAATGTGATAATTGAAAACCAACCTCAGCATGGGCTTTCATAATAGGATATTTAGTAAAAACTTCAGCTAAAAATAAAATGTCTGGATTCCACTGATTAATTTGTCGTAAAATATACTCCCATGCCCAAAGAGGTTTTGTGTGTGGGTTATCTACTCTAAAAAAATTAATGCCACATTTATGCCAATATTTTATAATATTTATAATTTCATTACATAAACCGACGGGATCATTTTTAAATGATAAAGGGTAAATGTCTTCATATTTTTTAGGCGGATTTTCGGCATAAGCAATTGTCCCGTCAGACCGTTTGTTAAACCAATCAGGATGCTGTTTTAACCAAGGGTGATCTGGTGAACACTGCAAAGCTAAATCAATTGAAATCTCTAAACCTTGTTTTTTAGCACCAGCCACTAAAGATTTAAAATCATCCAAAGTACCTAAATCACTATTTATGTCGTAATGCCCTTTATCATTATAGCCAATAGCCCAAGGTGAACCTGGGTCATCAGGCGTAGCGTGTAAAGAATTATCTTTACCTTTGCGATGTGTTTTACCTATTGGATTAATTGGACCTAGATATAAAACATCAAAACCCATATTTTTAACCATTGGTAAAAGTTTAGCCACTTGCTTAAAAGTCCCGGACTGCCAATGTCCATCTTTATTTTGTTTTGCTCCAATAGAACGAGGAAATAACTGATACCAAGCTGATTTTCTAGCCAACTCACCGGCTACATAAACTGAAAAGGTATCACTATAAACTACATTTTTAATTTCACCAGCCACTTTATAAGCATTAATATATTCAGCCTTTATATAAAAAGACCATTTGCCTTTTAGCTCTAAAGACACAAAACAACCGTATCTAGCCCTACCTTCATTTAATAAAGTTAAATTTTTAGTAAAAGTAAAACCTGTTTCATTTTCAAAAATTACACTAGAAATAACTGGTTCTCGACCATCCTGAAAAATAGAAGCACTAACCTCAAAAATTTCACCTATACCGACTTTTACTTTAACATAATCGTTAACATAAGGATGAACAGACCGAATAATTATTTTTTTACTCCACAAATTATTTTTAGTAATAAATTTATCAACTTTAGAGGCTGGAGCATTATTCATACTTTAATTATAACACCCTTCGGTGTAGACTATTACTAGATAATAAAAAACGGGTGCTATATAAAAAATAGCTGAGACCAAACCGAACTTGATCTAGATAATACTAGCGAAAGGAAAAAAATGACAGAAATAATTGCTTTTGGATTTACGGCTCTTTATATTGTTTTAGAGCTTTGGCAAAAAAAATTAATGTGGTTAATAGGCATTTTAAGTTCTATTTTTTACATTTTAGTCTTTTACCATTCCAAAATATATGCTGATATGACATTTAATTTTTATTATTTAGCTATGTCATTTTATGGCCTAATTTTATGGCTAAAAGAAGATAAAACGAAAAAAAATAGCCAAACTAGCACTCAACCAGAATCTAATATTCAAACAAAATCTAATCCTATTATTTATCGGAAACTAACAAAAGCAAAAGCTATTTATTTAATACTAGCCGAATTAATTATATATATTATTTTATGGTGGGTTTTAACTTTAACCGACTCCCCTATACCAGCAGCTGATGCCCTTTTAACCTCTCTAAATATTATAGGAACATATATGTTAACTAAAAGATATTTATCTCAATGGTATATTTGGTTTGGAGTTAATATTCTGTCAATTGTATTATTCTATAATAGAAATTTATTATTAACTAGTTTACTCTACACAATTTACTCAATAACCAGTATTATAGGATATTTCAAGTGGCGAAAAAACGGACAGTTAATTACTTAAAAATAAACATAATTAGTTAAATTAAATTAGATATTTCTCTTTTTGAAAATATTTAAAGCAAGAATACATAATAAAGCTAACCATAAAATCGTCACAACAGTAGCTGATATATGTGTTAAACTAAATACTTGACTTAATAATTTATTAGCCGGTAAATCATCCACTGATATTTGTTTAGTGGTAAATAACAAATTATCATTTGAATTAGTCACAAAAGCTCCTTCATTAGAAAATATAAAAGCTTTAAATGTTTCTGATGGTGCAAAAGCTAAACATACATTGGCTACTTTACCTACAATTTGATTTATTTGATAAGCTGTCGAGGTAGCCACTGCTAAAAGACTAGGTAATATAAAAAATAAAACAAAATAAGTTACTAATGGAATAGCTTTAGTTTTAAAAATAACCGCTATAAAATAACAAAAAATCGCCACAAAACCCATATAGAGAGGGTTACCAAAAAACATAGCCCAATCCGCCAGACCGTTTGGATAAGGTATAACATTTTGACCATCAACATTTATCATAAATGGTACACAAACTAACCAAGTCAAAATTGAACAAATAATGCCTAAAACATAAGAATAAATAAAAATAATAACTGTCTTAGCCCAAAAGACCATTGTCCTATTAGGTGTAGCTATTAAGGTTGAAGTTATGGAACCAGAACTATATTCTGTACTCATTAACAAAATAGCTAAAATAACCACTGCAATGACCGCCGTACCAGCTCCAGACACAACTAAATTAAAACCAGCATCAACAAAAAAACTAGCTGTATTGCTTTTTCCAACTGTTCCAGGACTAGTAAACCCCAAAATAATAACACCTGCAGCTATTAACCAATAACAGAGTAAAGCTATAATTGAACATGCATAAGTCACTTTAATAGATCTTAATTTTACAAACTCACTTTTACAAACATACAAAAATTTATTCATAATTTAACCCGCCTTGTATTCTATATTGGAATTATCATCAGTTAAACTAATAAAAGCTTCTTCTAAAGATGAAAAACCTTGATTTATCTCCGATAATTTGCCCGTTTTCACAACTCTACCTTTAGAAATTATCACTAAATCATCAACTGTTTGCTGAACCTCTGACAAGATGTGTGATGATAAAAAAATAGTTTTGCCAGCTTTAGCCAATTGTCTAAGCAAATCTCTAATCCATTTTATACCTTCTGGATCAAGACCATTCATCGGCTCATCTAAAATCAAATTATGTGGATCACCTAATAATGCTTCAGCTATGCCTAGTCTTTGATACATACCTAAAGAAAAAGTTCTAATTTGCCTTTTAGCGTCATTTTTTAAGCCAACTAATTCCAAAACATAAGTAATTCTATCTTTAGCAATATTATTAGCTTCAGCCACAGCTAAAAGATGATCTTTAGCTTTACGAGAACCTAAAGCAGCTTTAGAATCTAATAAACCACTAGCTGTTCTAGATGGATTGGGGCTTTTACCGAAGGGTCTGCCATCAATATAAGCTGTGCCACTATCTGATGAAATTAAACCTAATAAAACTTTCATAGTAGTGGTTTTACCAGCCCCATTAGGACCTAAAAAGCCAGTAACCACACCAGCATGAGCCACAAAACTTATACTGTCTAAAGCTTTTTGATGGCCAAAATTTTTTGATAAATTTTTTACTTCTATCATAAAATAAGTCTACTATGAAAAATATAAAATACTAAATAGGTCTAACCAAACTTGCCTGAGATATAATTTTCTGTCTGTTGATTAGATGGATTAGAAAATATTTTAGTAGTTTGATCCATTTCAATTAAACGACCTGGTTTTCCCACATCAGAAATATTAAAAAAAGCTGTTCTTTGAGAAACACGCGAAGCTTGCTGCATATTATGAGTTACAATAACTATTGTATAATTACTCGATAATTCGTAAATTAAATCTTCCACAGCTAATGTGGAAATAGGATCTAAAGCCGAACAAGGTTCATCCATTAATAAAACTGACGGTTTCATAGCAATAGCTCTAGCAATACATAATCTCTGTTGTTGCCCACCAGACATACCTATAGCCGCCGAATCTAATCTATCCTTAACTTCATTAAAAAGATTAGCTCCCTTTAAAGATGTTTCCACTATTTCATCAGCTTGGGCTTTAGTTAAAGATTTGTTGTTTAATTTTATACCCGCTAAAACATTTTGTCTAATTGACATAGTTGGAAAAGGATTAGGTCTTTGAAAAACCATACCTACTTCTCGTCTAACTTGCACAGGATCTATTTCAGAAGAGTAAAGATTTCTACCTTCTAATAAAATAGAGCCTTTAACTGTGGCTTTATCAGTCATTTCATGCATACGATTAATAGTTCTCAAAAAAGTGGACTTACCACAACCAGATGGGCCTATAAAAGCTGTAACTTGATTAGGATTTATAGTCATACTAACATTTTCCACAGCCATAAACTTTCCATAAAAAACATCTAAATGTTCAACATCTATTCTTTGTCCCATTTTATTTGCCTCTTTTTTTCAAAATCCGTTTTTTAATAGTTGTACCAACCAAATTTAAAATTATTATAAAAATAAATAAAACTAGAGCTGCCGACCAAGCTCTTTGCATTCTAATATCAGACAAACAATCAGCCCCAAAAATATTATTTGTACAAACTGCTAAACCTTGAGAATATTCATTATAAATATAAACAGGTAATGACATCATTCTGCCAGAAAATAAATTTAAATTTAAAGAATCAATTGATCCAGCAGTTAAAAGCAAAGGGGCTGTTTCGCCAATTACACGAGCAATTGACAATAAAACGCCTGTCACAATACCGCTAAAAGCTGTTGGCAAGACCACTTTTATAATAGTTCTAAATTTAGAAACACCTAAACCATAACTGGCTTCTCGTAATTGATTAGGCACTAAATTTAGCATCTCTTGAGTGGAGCGAATAATTGTGGGAATCATCAAAACCGATAAAGCTAAAGATCCTGATATGCCGAAAACTGCCGTTGGCCCAAAAAATAAAGCAAATAAAGAATAGGCAAATAGTCCGGCCACAATTGACGGCACACCTGACATAATATCAACCAGAGTATTTACAATAGATGATAATTTATTACCTTTAGCATATTCAACTAAATAAATAGCCGTTAAAATACCTATTGGAATAGAAATTACCATGGCTCCTAAAGTTATTAAAATTGTACCAACTAAAGCATGTAAAATGCCTCCAAAAGGTGAAAAACCACCCATAACACCTTTCATAGTATGAGTCAAAAAATACGGTGTTATTTGAGTTAATCCATTAGCCACCACAATATAAATTATTGAAACTAAAGGAATTGATACAATTATAAATGATAAAAAAATTAAAACTTTCATAAAATTATCAAACTGTCTGCGTTGCCGTGAAATAACTCTAGATGACGGTTTAATGAACTTCGACAAACGATTGTTTTTTATGTTTTTAAATAATACTTTACTTTTTAATCCATTTTTGCTTAATAAATTAACTCTGAATGAGCTAATTTTAGACATTAGCCACTCCAGATTTAGCAATTTTTTTAGCAGCCCAATTTACTAAAAAAGTAATAATAAATAAAACTAAACCAGTCACAGTTAATAAAGAAACCCCTAATGAATTGGCTTCAGGAAATTGGGCTGCTATATTACCAGCAATTGTCTGGTGCGAAGACACCCCAAAAATATTAAATGAATACGATCTACCTGGCGATAAAATAATTAAAACCGCCATAGTTTCCCCTAAAGCTCTACCTAAGCCCAACATGGCAGCACTCATAGCTCCTTGAGCACCATAGGGCAAAACCGATAATCGTATCATCTCCCATTTAGTTGCTCCTAAACCATAAGCTGCTTCTATATCTAAATGGGGCGTACCAGTATAAATATCTCTTATAATACTGGTTATAATTGGTATTATCATAACTGCCAAAACTATACTTAAAGTAAAAAGTACTCGGGGCGGTGATGATATAAGATTTCCTGTAAAAACATTTAGAAAAGGACATAAAACAAATATTCCCCAAAGTCCATAAACTATTGATGGTATAGAAGCTAAAATATCTATTACCCAACTAGCTATAGCAGCTAATTTAGGTGGTGCATAAAAAGTAATAAATAAAGCCACACCAATAGATACCGGCAAGGCGATCACTAAGGCTAGAAGTGACGACAAAATAGTTGAAAAAACTAAAGGCAAACAAAAATCTAAAATATTATTAGCCTCTGATGATTTATACCAAGAAATACCTAATAAACCAGTTTGCGAGGATTCTAGAGCTGGCATAGCACTAAATAACAAAAAAACTGTAATAGCAAATAAAATTATTAAAACAAAGAGCGATGAAGCACAAACTAACAAATAAAACTTATCGGTTTTAAAAAGTCTGTGCCAATTAAAAATTCCTATTTTAGACATTTTCTTTACCTATTGTTATTGAATCAATGTCCTTTTTAGCTTGATTGGTTTGGCTGTCATTTAAAACCATAGAATTAGAAACATTATGTGACAGTTCCTGGCCAGATTTAGAAATAATATATCCTAACCATGATTTAACAAATTGCCCAGCAATTATGTCGTTATAATGGCTACAAGCCAGCATATATGAAATTTGCATAATCGGATTATCCATAGCTACCACCCCTAATGTCCCGACTTGAGCAGAATCTGCATAAGAAATTGTGCCATCGCCCAAAGAGCTTACTATAACCACACCAGCTGTTCCCTGAGCTCCTTGAGAAAGTGAAGCTATAGATGATGGCCAAGATGATGTCTCACCCCACTGCCATAAAGATTCATCTGTTTTAGAAAAAAAAGAAGTTAAAGTATCATTAGTACCAGAATCATCTGATCTCCTAACCACAGTAATAAGTTTATTAGGTAAATTAATTTGAGGATTTTGTAATTTAATAAGCGAATCAGACCAATTAGTAATTTTTCCTGAAAAAATAGCTGTAATAGTTTTATTATCTAAAGATAAACTTTTAATATTATCCAAATTAAAAATTATCTCAATTTTACTAATATAAGTTGGTATTTGTATAACACCATTTGACCCGCAAACTGATTTAGATAATTTTATTTCTTCATCAGATAATAATTTATCACTAGCCGCAAAAATTGACGCACCACTAATAATATCTTTTCTACCCCCACCGCTGCCTTTTGGATCATATGCCACTGAAATATTCGGGTAATAGGCGTTATAACCCAATTTCCAAGCATCAATAGAGTTTTTTTGACTAGTAGCTCCAGAACCAGCCATTTGCCCTCTTAAACCCAAATCTATATTACTCTGATTAGGGTTCAATTTAAATTGTGAAACATCATTATCAACCGAGCAACCTGACAAAACTAAAACCAGACACAAAAAACATAAACTAGTGAAAACACTATTTTTCACAAATTAAGTCTATCATAAAGACTTTTATGAGCTAGAAATACTGAACTGTAAATATCACTTTGCCAATTTAGTAACATTTTTAATTAACTCTAAACCCGAAAAACTCACTTTGGGAAAAAGAATTATAAATGTACTACCTTTTCCAACTTTGGAATAAACTTTTATATCACCACCATAATTTGTAATTGTATGTTTAGCAATAGCTAAACCCAACCCCAATGAACTAGAATTATCAAAAACTGGTGAATAGCCTTTATAAAACCTTTCAAAAATATGCGATAAATCCTGATCTTTTATACCACAGCCTCTATCAGTCACAATTATTTCAACCTTATCACCATTTGATTTACTTTCTATATAAACTTTTGTGCCAGACAAAGAATATATAATGGCGTTATTAATTATATTAGTTAAAGCCGCCGATATATATTCTAAATTACCTAATATTTTAGCTGTAGAATTTTTAATAATTTTAATTTTTACACCAAATCTTTTAGAGTCAAAAATATTTTCTCTGACCGCTGAGTTTACAATATCAGATACCCTAACAGTATCTAATTTGTCTTTTTGAATTTTGCCTAAAGATTTAGTAAATTGCAAAATAGAATTTAGGGTATGATATAACTTTTGAGTTTGCTCCTCTAAATCATTTATTAATTCACACTCGGGGGTTTTATCAATTGAACAATTAAACTCACCAGCTAAACTTTTAAAATTTTTACGAATTTTTTTAATCGGTTTTTTAACAAATTGGGAAATAGTATTAATTAAAGTTTCTCTAATTTCATCTAACTGATGTTGTTCGGTTATATCAGACATCAGAATAATATAATGACTAGATACTAATTTCACACAAGTCGCAATAAAAACCGATTTCTGTGGTAAACCAATTTTAGAATTAATTTCTATCTCAATTTCAGCTTCCTGAGTTTTATTTTTTGCCACCGTTTTTTTAAATAATTCTAATACTTGTTTATTACTAATAGCATCATCATTTATAACACCCATTTTATAAGCTTTTGATGAAGCTCTAATAATTTCACCATTAACATCCAAAAAAATTGCTCCCTGCTTTAAAGCTGAAACAATTGGTATAACTGCGTAATCTATTTCCTCATTAGAATCTAAAGTCGTTGAGTTTTTAAATAATAATCGATTTTTAAATAACAACCCCCGCCAAATAGACATATTGATAGTATATATATAAAAAATTAAAAAACACCTTTAAAAACCAAATAATAAGTAATGTATAATTAAAATATGAGGGGAATAATTAAAATATGAGGGAAATTTTCGAAAACGAGTTGAATGAAATTAGAAATAATATTTCTAAACTTATGGATTTAGTAAATAATGCTATAAATCAAGCTAGTCAGTCTCTCTTGAATGGGGATATTGTATTAGCTCAAAAAATTATAGACAAAGATAAAGAAATTGACAAATTACAGAGCCAAATTTCTGAAGATTGTATAAAATCTTTAGCCCTACAACAGCCGGTGGCCAGTGATTTAAGATTGTTGGTTGGTATTTTACACATATGTGATTCCCTGGAAAGAATGGGCGATTTTGCTGTTCATTTATCAGAGTTTGTACTTTATTCTTACCACGACAAAGCCTATACTAACGAATTTAAAAATGACATTGAACAACTGGCAAATAACGCCGATAATATTTGTAAACTAGTCATTAAGCTATATAACTCCCGTGAAGTCAAATTATTAGATGAGGTGGTGAATACTGATAATAAAACTAACGACATTTATTATAAAGTTAATGAACTGGTTCGTCAAGATAAATTTAACGGCAGTACTAAAAATGCTGTTGATATAGCATTAATTGTACGATTTTATGAAAGATTTGGTGACCATGCCATAGCTATTGGTCGACAATATTTATATATTGTAACAGGTCAATATATTTTACAACAAGTAAATATTAACGATTAATTAAATATCTAAAAAACGCACGTCTTTGGCATTTCGCTGAATAAATTGCCTGCGCGAAAGAACATCCTCACCCATAAGTGTAGTAAAAATTTCATCAGCTGAAGCCGCATCTTGCATAGTTATTTGTAACAAAACCCGTTTATCAGGATCCATAGTAGTATCTCTTAATTCCTCATGACTCATTTCACCCAAACCTTTATAACGCTGAACGCCTTCTTTAGATAATTTATAACCAGATGTTTGTCCCTGAGCTATAGCTTTATCTCTAGCTGCATCCGAATAAACAAAATCATGTTCTTTATTAGACCATTTAATTCTATAAAGCGGCGGTTGAGCCAAATAAATATACCCAGCATTAATCAAAGGTTGCATATGCCGAAAGAAAAAAGTTAACAAAAGAGTGGCAATATGAGCTCCATCAACATCAGCATCTGACATTAAAATTATTTTATGATAACGAGCTTTGGAAGCGTCAAAATCTTGACCTATACCAGTACCGACCGCCGAAATTAAATTTTGAATAGTTTCTGAAGATAGCATTCTATCAAGTCGAACTTTTTCCACATTTAAAATTTTCCCTCTGAGTGCCAAAATAGCTTGATTATCAGGATTACGACCCTGTATAGCTGAACCACCAGCCGAATCACCCTCAACTATAAAAATCTCGCAAGCTTCAGGGTTATCTGATTTACAATCCTTAAGTTTATCCGGCAAAGAATTTGATTCAAAAACAGATTTTTTTCTAGTAGCTTCTCTAGCTCGACGAGCCGCCATTCTAGCCATTGATGCAGCCATAGATCTTTGAACAAT